>NZ_RZSJ01000524.1:0-4372 GCF_003998025.1 Mesorhizobium sp. M8A.F.Ca.ET.021.01.1.1 | reverse complement strand
GTCCAGGATGCCGTTGAACTGGCTGGGCCGCATCTGGGCGCCGCGTGCCAGCGACAGGCTAAGCGTCTGCAGGAATTCGCGCAGCGATTCCTGCTTGGCCAGCGACGGCGCGTCGTGAATGCGGTAGACCAGCGCCTGCTTTTTGCCCTCCAGCGTTTCGGCCGCGGCGACATTGGCCTGGATCATGAACTCTTCGATCAGCTTGTGGGCGTCGAGCCGCTCCGGCACGATGACGCGGTCGACCGTGCCATCCGGTTTGAGCAGGATCTTGCGCTCCGGCAGGTCGAGTTCGAGCGGCTGGCGGCTGTCGCGGCCGCGCTTGAGGATCGCGTAGGCGTCCCACAACGGCCTCAGCACCGTGTCGAGGATCGGGCCGGTCTTGTCGTCCGGCACGCCGTCGATCGCCGCCTGGGCTTGGCTGTAGGCGAGCTTGGCCGCCGACTTCATCATGACGCGGTGAAAGGAATGCCTGATCTTGCGGCCATCGGCGGAGAAGGTCATGCGCACCGCTAGCGCCGGGCGATCCTGGCCCTCGCGCAGCGAGCAGAGATCGTTGGAGATGCGCTCGGGCAGCATCGGCACGACGCGATCCGGGAAATAAACCGAATTGCCACGCTTCAGGGCCTCGCGGTCGAGCGCCGTGCCGTAGCGGACATAGGCGGCGACATCGGCGATCGCGACGGTGGCGATAAAGCCGCCGAGATTTCTCTCGTCGAGGTCAGGGGTGGCGAAGACGGCGTCGTCATGGTCCTTGGCATCAGCCGGATCGATGGTCACCAGGGGTAGGTCGCGCCAGTCCTCGCGATGGGCAAGCGTCGCCGGCTTGACGGCTTCGGATTCGGCTATCACCTCGGCCGGGAAGATATGCGGAATGTCGTGCGCGTGGATGGCGATCATCGAGACCGCCTTTTCGCTCGTCAGCGAACCCAGCACGTTGAGCACCTTGGCTCTCGGCAGCCCATAACGCGAGGCTCGCGCGGGCTCGACCTCGACAAGGTCGCCGTTTTTGGCGCCGTTCTGGAATTCCTTGTCGACGATCAGCTCGGGCTGGCGCCGTTCCACCGGCTCGATGCGGAAGCTGCCGTCCTGAAGCACGCGAAAGACACCGAGGACGGCATCCGTGCGCTTCTCGAAGATCTTCATCACCCGGCCGGTATAGGCAGGCCCTGACGGATCGTCGGTCGGGAAGGTCTTGGCCAGCACACGGTCGCCGATGCCCGGCGCCGGTCCGTTCCCCCCGCGCGAAACACGGATCGAGACCACGGGAGGTTCGCCCGGGCCGACCGCCTCGGCCGGATGCGCCAGCAAGACCCCGTCGCCATCGCGGCCAAAGATGTCGAGCACTGCGACATGGGGCAGGGCGCCGACGCGGGCCAGCCGCTTGCGTTCCTTGGTCAGAACGCCTTCGTCCTGCAGGTCGCGCAGGAGATCCTTTAGCCAGATTCGGTCGTCGCCGCGCAGCGCGAACGCCTTCGCGATATCGCGCTTTCCGGCACGATCGGGGTTTTCGGCGATGTAGCGCAGGATTTCATCGCGCGAGGGCCGGTAATCGTCCTTGACCTTGGCCCTGGTGTCGGCGGTGCGCGGATCGCCGTGGCTTCTTCCGGTGATCCTGCGCGCCACGCCGTCCTATCCTTTTTTCTTCGCGGCCGGCTTCTTGGCTGCTGCCTTCTTGGTCGTGGTTTTCTTGGCTGTGGGGGCCTTGGCCGCGGCCGCCTTGCGGAACGGCTTCTTGCCACCGCCGCCCTTGGCTTCCTTCTCGGCAATCAGCGCCAGCGCATCCTCGACGGTCACCGATTGCGGATCCTTGCCCTTGGGCAGCGTGGCGTTGACCTTGCCGAAATTGACATAAGGGCCGTATTTGCCGTCGCGCACGACGATCTTGCCGCCGCCGTCCGGATGGTCGCCAAGCTCCTTCAGGGCTGCCGGCGTGCCGCCGTTGCGGCCGCCCTTGCCCTTCGACTGCTTCTCGGCAATCACGGTGACCGCGCGGTTGAGGCCGATCGAGAACACGTCCTCGATGCTGTCGAGATTGGCGTAGGTGCCATCGTGCAGCACGAATGGGCCGTAGCGGCCAAGACCGGCCGAGATCATCTTGCCGCTTTCCGGATGCTGCCCCACGTCGCGCGGCAGCGCCAGCAAGGCGAGCGCCTTCTCGTGATCTATGGATTCAGGCGTCCAGCCCTTGGGCAGGCTCGATCGCTTGGCTTCCTTGCCGTCACCGCGCTGGATGTAGGGGCCGAAGCGGCCCGAGCGCAGCGTGATTTCCTCGGCCGTATAAGGATCCTTGCCAAGCAGCTTGGTGCCGTCCTCGCCACCGCCGTTCTCCCCATTGGGATTGGCGGCGTCGCCGAGCTGGCGGGTGAAGGAGCATTCGGGATAGTTCGAGCAGCCGACGAAAGCGCCGAACTTGCCGAGCTTCAGCGACAGATTGCCGGTGCCGCATTTGGGGCAGATACGCGGATTGGAGCCGTCCTCGCGGGCGGGGAAAACCAGCGGCGCCAATTCCTCGTTCAGCGCGTCGAGCACGTCGGTGACGCGCAGCTCCTTGATGTCGGCGACGGCTCCGGAAAAATCCTTCCAGAAGTCCCGCAGCACGTCCTTCCAGGCGAGCTTGCCGTCGGAAATCTCGTCGAGCTTTTCCTCCAGCGAGGCGGTGAAGTCGTACTCGACATAGCGCTCGAAGAAACTTTCGAGGAAGGCCGACAACAGGCGGCCCTTGGCCTGCGGCACCAGCCGGCGCTTGTCGATCGTGACATAGTCACGGTCCTCGAGCGTCTTCAGGATCGCCGTGTAGGTAGAGGGACGGCCGATGCCGAGTTCTTCCAGCTTCTTGATCAGCGACGCCTCGGAGTAGCGCGGCGGCGGCTCGGTGGTGTGCTGGGTGGCATTGATTGCGCGGCGGGCAAGCTGCTCGCCGGCCCGGATTTCGGGCAGACGGCGGTTTTCCTCGTCCTCCGCGTCGTCGTCCTTCTGGTCCGTGTAAGCGGCGATGAAGCCATCGAAGCGGACGACCGAACCGACGGCGCGAAGCTCGGCGGTGCGGGCGCCGTTCAGCGCCTCGATTTCGACGGTGGTGCGCTCGATCTCGGCCGGCTGCATCTGGCTGGCGATGGCGCGCTTCCAGATCAGCTCATAGAGCCGCATCTGGTCGGCATCGAGATATTGCCGGACCGACGCCGGGGTGCGCATGAAATCCGTCGGCCGGATCGCTTCGTGCGCTTCCTGGGCGTTCTTGGCCTTGGCGGTGTATTGGCGCGGCTTTTCCGGCAGGTATTTCGGGCCGAATTCCTTGGCGATGGCGTCACGAGCGGCGTCGATCGCCTCGGGGGCCATCTGCACGCCGTCGGTTCGCATATAGGTGATGAGGCCAGCAGTCTCGCCGCCAATGTCCATGCCTTCGTAGAGCCGCTGCGCCACCTGCATGGTGCGCGTGGCCGAGAAGCCGAGGCCCGACGAGGCGGCCTGTTGCAACGTCGAGGTGGTGAAGGGCGGGCCGGGGTTGCGCTTCGTCGGCTTGGCTTCGACGGACAGCGCCTTGAAGGTCGCACCCTCGAGCATCGCCTTGATGTCGTCGGCCTGCGCCTTGTTGGCAATGTCGAGCTTTTGCAGCTTCTTGCGCTCGAATGCGGTCAGGCGGGCTTCGAAGGTCTCGTTGCGCGGTGTGCCGAGGATGGCAGCGATCTGCCAATATTCCTCGCGGATGAAGCGTTCGATTTCGGATTCGCGGTCGCAGACCAGGCGCAGCGCCACCGACTGGACGCGGCCGGCGGAGCGGGCGCCCGGCAATTTGCGCCACAGCACCGGCGACAGCGTGAAGCCGACGAGATAGTCCAGCGCCCGGCGGGCGAGATAGGCATCGACGAGAGGCGCATCGATCTGGCGCGGATTGGCCATCGCCTCCAGCACCGACGCCTTGGTGATGGCGTTGAAGACGACGCGGCTGACGGGCTTGTCCTTCAGCGCGCGCTTCTGCTTGAGCACCTCCAGCACATGCCAGGAGATAGCCTCGCCTTCGCGATCCGGGTCGGTGGCGAGGATCAGGCCGTCGGCATCCTTGACCGCATTGGCGATGTCGGTAAGGCGCTTGCCCGAGGCGGTGTCGACCGCCCAGGACATCGCGAAATCCTCATCCGGGCGCACCGAGCCATCCTTGGCCGGCAAATCGCGGACGTGGCCGAACGAGGCAAGAACCTTGTAGTTCCTGCCGAGGTATTTGTTGATTGTCTTCGCCTTGGCCGGCGATTCGACGACGACGACGTCCATGAGGTCTCATATCAGCTGTGATGCGGCAGAAGAATTCCGCTGCGCGCGACGAAATCTCGGTTCTGTTCGTCGCTCACATGGCCGCGCTTTTGCATCCGGTCAAGGG
>NZ_RZSJ01000523.1:0-4392 GCF_003998025.1 Mesorhizobium sp. M8A.F.Ca.ET.021.01.1.1 | reverse complement strand
CTTGGTGCCGGTCGCATAATCCTCCAGCACATCGATCAGGCGCGGCCGGGTCGCCACCACGGGAACCCCTTGAATGCGCGTGCCGAGCGGTGCGCCGTGCTCGGTGGCCATGATGCCGACGATGGAATGGTCGGCGGGCTGCGCCGTGCGCGTGAAACGAATGATCAGGTCGGCCTCGCTCAGCCTCCCGACGAACAGGGCCTGTTTGGCGCGCGCCGTGTCGGCCTTGCCGTTCAGAACACCCCAGCTCGCGCCGTCACGCAGAAAGCGGTAGAACAGCCGGGGCGCCGAGATGATGGTGAAGGAGACGAGCAAAAAGACGATGAACTGGCGCTCGTTGAGGCCCGCGACAGGCTGGAAGAAGCGCACGACCAGCGAGACGGCGTAAAGCACGAATGTCAGGATCGCGCAGCTCTTCAGGATGTTGAAGAAATCAGGCGTCGAGGCGAAGCGCCAGACCGTGGTGTAGAGGCCGCAATATCTGAACAGAAGATGGCTGATGAGAACGATGCCGGCCCAGGTGACAAGGCCCTCCGTGGAGAGCGCGCCGAACGAAAGATCCGACCGCGACAGGACAAGGCTGAGCGCCACGGCGACCAGGACCATGACCACGTCCTGGACCATGATGAAGGCGCGCCGCACCTGTGGCCTGAGCCCGAACACAGCTTCCAGGGAAGTATTCATTAGGCAGTACTAAACTCCAGGCTGTCGGCATGACTACCCGCAAAGTGTCAGCACGAGAACCATTCGTGACCGTCACACTTCCAAGTAGCATTTCCGGCCCCCGCCTGCTGTATCGCATACTGCGGGCCGCGGGGCATAGCCAGATGTTTTTTTTGGGTTGGCATTCCCACGCAAGTCATTGTCTGTGTATTGCCTATCGGATCGCAGAGAATGAGGAACGTGCACTGCGCGTGGTCGGGGTTGAGGACTGGGATGCACGCTGCTAAGGCAGGCTAAGGCCGCGTGTCGCAAACGGGATGAACGATGCCACCTAAAATTATCTGGATGCTGTGGCTGCAAGGCATCGAAACAGCGCCACAGATCGTGAAAGCATGTGTGAACTCTTGGGAGAGAATGAACCCCGGCTGGACGATCCAAATCCTGGCCAAAGGGAATTTGGCCGACTTTTTGCCCGATGTTAGCGATCCAAATTCGCTTCTCTCCAGATCGCTTTCAGATGCGGCATATAGTGATATCGTGCGTATCGAGCTTCTGTGCAGATATGGCGGAGTGTGGGTCGACGCTACCTGCTATTGTCTGCAGCCTCTCGATGAGTGGCTTGATAGCGTCATGTCAGAAGGTTTCTTTGCCTTCGAGCGGCCTGCCCCTTCCCGAATGCTATCTTCATGGTTTTTGGCTGCCAGCCAGTCCTCCTACCTAACTTATGAATGGCGCCGGCTGGTCCATCAACACTGGCAGAACCGAGCAGTTGACCCGGACTATTTCTGGTTCCATCACCTATTTGGCCAAGCTTATCAAAATAGCAGAAAATTTCGCGTGTTGTGGGACCAAGTGCCGAAAATATCAGCCGGCGGCCCACATATATTCGCACCTTATGAGACGCGATTGCTTGGCGCGATTTCAGAAGAAGACAGAGAGATCGTATCTCTTGCCAAGATTCCGATCTTGAAGCTTACGCACAAAGTTGACCACAGTGCCGTTCGCGAAGGAAGCATCTACCAATTTCTTTGCAACTTCGGCAGGCACCCATCCGGCCGTTACATCCCACATCCGAGCGGCCGACACGCCACAGTCACTGACACGGCGGCCAAAGCGCCGCCTATCCTTTTGTGCTGGTATGGATCGCTGAAAGACAATGGAACTATCGGCGACCTATTCGCAGTGCAGAGTGTTGCTGCCCGTATGAAAGCGTTGGGGTTGAATTTCAGGCATCTAACAGCGAGTACCGCGTTTGAAATTTCCGGCGAAAGGGTGGCGCTAGACGAAATCGCCGAGGGCGACTACGCCACGTTGGTTTTTGTTTGCGGTCCGGTCATCAGAGATCATCCGATTGTAGAGACGATAATTCGTCGATTTCCGTCGATTAGCAAAATCGGGATCAGCATAAGCCTCTTTGGCCGAGACCATATCAACTACGTGCAGCCGTTTGACGTCGTGTTGGCTAGAGAAGGAGGCGGTCGGCGCTTTGAGGACGTCGCCATTCTCGCGCCTTCGCGGGTCACTCCAAAGCGAGCGCGTGAACCAAATGAACCGCTTGTTGTCGGATTGGTGCTCCGCGGCGAGCAAGGCGAGTATGGACCCCAGAGCTCACTTCACGATCGCACTAGCGCTCTTACGGCGCGGGTGCTCGACAGCTTGGCCACAAAATATCAAGTGAGAACGCTTGAGATAGAGCACCACTTGACCCGCTCTGGTCGCGCACCTGTCGAAATTGAGGCTCTATACTCGTCTTGTGATCTCGTGCTCACATCTCGTTTTCATGGCGCAGTTCTGGCGATGCGCAATGAGGTTCCCTTCATCGCGATCGATCAGATTCGCGGAGGTGGGAAGCTGACAAACCTCCTTTCCACCTCTGGATGGCCATTTGTCTATCGGATTGAGCACGCGAAGGAGGATGAAGTCACGGGCGCTGCCTTGAACCTCATTGAGGGGGGCAAACGTGACCTGCTTCTAGATGTTATCGAACACACCAAATCCAGGGCCGTCGAGACACTCAACGCTCTGGAAGTTCTGCTGACGACACCGCCACCTGCGGCGTTACGTCCAAGTTGGCGTAGCCGATTGCTGCAAGGTCTGGCTCGTTGGCGACACGGATGAGAATGCCTTCGATAATTTTGTGAAGCATACGCAACTCGTCGTTGACCAAACCTCGCACACCGGCACTTGCGAGATATACTCCCGGCAACATGACACAGTTAAAAGTAAAACTTATTGTCATTTCAGAACCAGATCTGACGAATCTGGTTCTTTCTCCTTTTACTCTGTGCGTGTCCGAGCCCGCCAACACTAAGCCTGTCACATTTTTGAACAGAAACTCAAAGCCGACCTCGCTTGCATCGGACGAAAAAAACACGGTATATTCCAAGACATACCGCTTTCCCATTTGCAGTACATTCACCCCCTCACCACTGAGAGTCAGAACGCGAAGGTCTCGAATTCGGGCACCCCGTTCTTCGAGATAAACTGCGGACTTCGACTTGAGGTTGGGATCATGATAATCTGCATACTGGCTGACGGTGTCGCTCGGTTCGGCCTCGATCGGTAAAGCGACGACTGCATCGGAGGCTTCTCCGGCAGGCGAAGCGGCGGGCCTTTCAGGATCGGGGGCGGAAGGCTTGTTTTCGAAATTGTCAGTAACTGCTGCCCTGGTGGTCGGCGAAACGGCACGGAGCGCCTTAATCCCGGTGCGAATTTCTGTCGCCACCTCCGTGCTGGCGCTGACCAACCGTTGATATTGCGCCACCACTGCTTTTGGCCGACCTTCCAGGATAAGTTCGCCTCCATCCATAAGCATCGCCCGCGTGCACAGCTGAACGATGGTCGACGCACCGTGGCTGACAAAAAGAATGGTGCCGCCCTTATCCTTGATTTGCTCGATGCGGGCGAAACATTTGCGCTGGAATGCCTCGTCGCCCACAGCGAGCGCCTCATCCACCACCAAGATGTCGGGATCAACATTGATTGCGGTGGCGAAGGCCAACCGTACATACATACCCGACGAATAGGTCTTCACCGGCTGGTCTATGAAGGGGCCTATATCGGCGAAACGAGCGATATCGTCGAAACGCCATTCCATTTCCTTGCGCGGCACGCCGAGGATCGAGGCATTGAGAAAGACGTTTTCGCGGCCGGTGAATTCGGGATTGAACCCAGCGCCAAGCTCCAGCAGCGCGGCGATGCGGCCATTGACCTCGACCGAGCCGCTGGTTGGCTGCAGCGTGCCACAGATGATCTGCAGCAGTGTCGATTTGCCGGAGCCATTACGGCCGATGATACCGATAGTTTCGCCGCGTCCTATCTCAAAGGAGACTCCGGATAGGGCGGCGAAATCCCGGAAATAACGGCGTGGCGGACGCCCGATCAGCCGCTCCAACCGTGGCACGAGCATCTGCTTGAAGCGATCCTCGGGGCGGTTGAACATGACGTAGTGTTTAGACACATCGCGCACGCGAATAGCGACGTCCGACGCACCGATCTTGTCAGAGGACATCTGCAAATCCCCGGCGTGTCTTTTGGAAAAATTGATAGCCGAGAAACGCGACCGCAATCGCCGCGAGCAAATAGCTGCCAAGCGCCAACCAATCCGGCTCTATATCAAAAATCACTACGTCACGGAAACTCTCGACGGGAATCGCTAGCGGATTCAGTGAGAGCCATGGCTGTAGCCATATGGGCAGCGAGGTCCTCTGGAAGAAAACCGGCGAGAGG
>NZ_RZSJ01000522.1:0-4393 GCF_003998025.1 Mesorhizobium sp. M8A.F.Ca.ET.021.01.1.1 | reverse complement strand
GTTCGACGCCAACGGCTTCATCGTTCCGGAGGAAGAGGTGGTCGCCAACACCCGCAAGGGCAAGCAGGTGATGAACGTCAAGGCCCCCGACGAAGCCAAGCGCTGCGTGCCGGTCGTCGGCGATCATCTCGCTATCGTCGGCGAGAACCGCAAGATGCTGGTGTTCGCGCTCTCGGAAATTCCGGAGATGGGCCGCGGCAAGGGTGTGCGGCTGCAGAAATACAAGGACGGCGGCCTTCTCGACCTCAAGCCGTTCTCGATGGAGACCGGTCTTTCCTGGCAGGATTCAGCCGACCGTACTTTCACCCGGTCGCGCGAGGAACTGGCCGAGTGGATCGGCGCGAGGGCATCGGCAGGGCGTATGGTGCCGAAAGGTTTCCCGAGGACTGGGAAGTTCGGTTGAAGCTGCCGATCCCTCGTGGGGGAGATTGGCAGCTTCACCAACACCGTTTGGACTATCGTCACGATTGCTGCACTATATCGGCGCATAACTGACCGGATGGTCGGGGAGAACAGCGCGTTTGAAGGAAGCAAAGATCCAGAAACCGGAACGGCAGCAGCGCCTGTTCGGGCTGTCGACGCCGCTCCGTTCGGCTGTCATCCCGCCGCTGTCGGCGGCGCGCTGGTTGTTGGTGCTGATCGTCGCCGCCGGCGTCTATTTCTTCCACGGTTTCCTGTTCCCGGTGCTGGCGGCGCTCGTCATCGCCTTCGCCAGCTGGCCGCTCTACCGTCGCCTGCTGGTCGGCGTTGGCGGCAACCGCACCATCGCCGCCACATTTGCCATCCTGTTCATCCTCGCCTTCCTGGTCATACCGATCGCGCTCGCCGGCACCTATGCCATCAACGAGGTGCGCGAATGGGTCGGCTGGGCGATCGAGACCAACCGCCACGGTGCGGTGACGCCGCACTGGATCGCCACCATGCCTGTCGTGGGTGAGTGGCTCAACGAGCAGTGGACGACCAATCTCGGCCATCCCGGCGGCATCGGCGAACTGATCCAGCTGGTCAGCGGCGCGAATATCGGCAGCATCTACCGAGGCGCGCTCGCCGCCGGCGGCAGCGCTTTCAGCCTCTTTCTGACGCTGCTGTTCATGATGATCGCCCTGTTTTTCGCCTATCGTGATGGCGAGAATTTCGCCGGCCAGATCGACCGCCTCGGCGAACGCATCCTGCCGACCCGCTGGGAGCGGATCTCGCGCGTCGTGCCGGCGACCATTTCCTCGACCGTGACCGGCATGACCGTGATTGCCATCGGCGAGGGCCTGGTGCTGGGTGTCGCCTACTGGCTGGCCGGGGTGCCGTCACCTGTGACGCTGGGCGCGCTGACCGGCGTGATGGCGCTCATCCCCGGCGGGGCGCCGCTGTCCTTCACGCTGGTGTCGATCTACCTCGCGGCCAGCGGCTCGCCGATGGCCGGCCTGGCGCTGTTCATATGGGGGACGGTCGAGCTGTTCATCGTCGACAAGACCTTGCGTCCGAAGCTCGTCGGCGGACCGATAAAACTGCCCTTCCTGCCGACCTTTTTCGGCCTGATCGGCGGCGTCAAGACCATGGGTTTTCTCGGCCTGTTCATCGGTCCGGTGCTGATGGCGCTGCTGGTCGCGATCTGGCGCGAGTGGCTGCGCGAGGTGGAACTGGCCGATGAGACGGCGGCCGGATCGGTCGCCGAGATCGAGGCCGGTCGGCGGATCGAGGTCCTGCCCGAACCAGGCGCCGCGAAGAAGGCCAGCGCCTGACCTCGAACCCTACGCCGGATGATGCACCGCAAGGTCGCCGCGACGCTTGCGTCCATCATGCAGCTGCCAGAGCGAATGGGCGACCAGCGTGACGATCAGGATGCCACCGCCGATCAGGCTGTTGCGTGTCGGCGTCTCGGCGAAGATCATCCACACCCAGATCGGCGCGAGCACTGTTTCGAGAAGGTAGAACATCGCCACTTCCGGTCCTGAAATATACTTCGGCCCGGCGGCGAGGCAGAAGAACGAGATCGGCATGATGACGGCGCCGTTGAAGATGATCCACCATGGCGCGTTCACGTGGAAGCCTTCGCCCGTCACCATGAAGGCGGCCAGCCCAAGCGGCAGAAGGACGCCGATGAGCGAGGTGAATCCCATATCCTTTCCGCTGGCGCGCGAGATGGTGATGGCGACCGCGATGAAGAAGGCCGAGCAGAGCGCCATGAAATCGCCGAACAGCTTGCCGGTGCCGACCGAACCGCCGACGATGACCAGCACGCCGAGGATCATCACCAGCATGGCCACGATGGTCACCGTCCGCGGTTTTTCCCGCAGGAATATCCACGACAGAAGCGCCGCGAACACGGTGTTGAAGGCGAGGATGAACACCAGATCGGCGGTCGAGGTGTGGAAGACCGCGGTGACGAAGGTGATCGAGGTCAGCCCATAGCATATCGCCACGATCAGCCCGTCCCAACCGGGGATGAGCGGCGGTGCATTGCGGCTCAGCGCGCGCCAGACCGACCAGATGATCATCGCGGCGATGAAAGTGGTTCCGGTGCGCAGCAAAAGGATCGTCCACGCGCCGCCATCCGCAAGGCGGATCAACGGTATGTCGACAGTCAGTATCAGTCCGCCGATGGCGGTTATCAAAAGGCCCTTCTGGTGATCGTGGTGAGAGGACATGCAGGAACTTTCGCAATTGAATTGCAGGCGGTGGCCGATCGGCGCAAGCGCGCACTCTCTCCAACCGAGCGGCTGAAAGACCAGCATCCCCTGCCTTGAAACAGTTTAAGCGTGGATCGTGGGAAAACTCAGCGTCAGACCGCTTCGTTTGTATAGCGCTCCCAGCCTTTCGGGCCGAGATGCTCCTGCGGCATGAAGCGCATCTTATAGTTCATCTTGCGCGAACCATTGACCCAGTAGCCAAGGTAGACATGGGGCAGTCCCATCGCCTTGGCACGGGCGATATGGTCGAGGATCATGAACGTACCGAGTGAGCGGCTTTCGAAATCGGGATTGAAATAGGAATAGACCATCGACAGGCCGTCGGCCATCTTGTCGGTGAGCGCCACCGCGATGAGTTCGCCCTGACCCTTGCCCGTGATGAAGGTATCGGGCCCGCGCCGCCGGTATTCGATCACCTTGGTGTCGACATGCGTATCCTCGACCATCATGGCGTAGTCGAGCACCGTCATGTCGGACATGCCGCCGCGGCGGTGGCGGGCATCGAGATAGCCGCGAAACAGCGAATATTGTTCGGTCGAGGGCTCGGCATTGTGCATGGCGCCGACGAGATCGGAATTGTGCTGCAGCACGCGCTTCATGTTGCGGCTGGCGGTGAACTCCTGGGCCAGGATGCGCACGGATACACAGGCGCGGCAGGTCTCGCAGGCTGGCCTGTAGGCGATGTTCTGCGAGCGCCGGAAGCCGCCTTGGGTGAGCAGGTCGTTCATTTCCGAGGCCTTGTCGCCGACCAGATGTGTGAACACCTTCCGCTCGAACTGGCCGTCGAGGTAGGGGCACGGCGACGGCGCGGTCAGGAAGAACTGCGGCGACTGGGTCGGATGCTGCGTCATCGAGCCTTGGAAACACTCCTTCGAATCGCTCTACCTTTGGCTCGGGCGGCGAAAAATTCAACAGGATTGTGAAGGTGTGGTTGCCTGAACACCTTCACATTTGCGCTCAAGGGGCTGCGACTTCTCTTGAGGGCCGGTTTTTAGCGGCCGGTGCGGCTGACCACGGTGCCGAGCAAAAGATCGTGCAGCGTGCGCTTGCGGTCCGAGAATAGCGTCACCAGCAGGACCAGCGGCGACAGGATGACGTTGCCGGCCCAGAACAATACGGAATGGACGACCGCGGTGAGGCCGTCGATCGGCCTGCCGTCGAGACGATCGAGGCGGATGCCCATCATCTTCATGCCCGTGGTGGCCTGGTCGGCGCTGCCCAGCGTGTTCCAGATGTAGAGGATGGCGACTGCCGGCACCAGGACGCCGAACAGCATCCAGCCAAGACCGAGGGTCAAAAGCCCGAGGAAGAACACCAGGATGGCGAACGGAATGGTGAGCAGGGCAACCATGATATAGTCGAGCACGAAGGCCAGGATGCGCCTTGTGCGCACGCCTTCATAAGCCCTGACATCGTCGAGCCGGGTGTTGATGATTTCGCCGTCGAGAACGCGAGCGTTCATGTCATTTCCTCGTAACAGGGTCCGACATAGGGTGCGGACCGCTCGATGATGAAATGGTGAAGGCTCGCCGCGGAATCAAGATCGGGCCTTTCGCCGGCTCGCACGGCGGAGCCAGACGGCCGACAGTCCGAATCGGTTGAATTTGCGGCGCGGATGGCGTTAGCTTGTTGCGGCGCAACAAAATGGGCGCCGAGGGACGGGGACATATGGATTACGACATGCTGGTCATCGGCAGCGGTCCCTCGGC
>NZ_RZSJ01000521.1:0-4395 GCF_003998025.1 Mesorhizobium sp. M8A.F.Ca.ET.021.01.1.1 | reverse complement strand
CAGTCGCTGGGCTCGGGCTTCGTCATCGACGCCGAGCAAGGCATCGTCGTAACCAACAACCACGTGATCGCCGATGCCGACGACATCGAGGTCAATTTTTCCGATGGTGTGACCTTGAAGGCGACGCTGGTCGGCACCGACACCAAGACCGACGTCGCGGTGCTGAAGGTCGATCCGAAAGGCCACAAGCTGACGGCGGTGAAATTTGGCGATTCCACCAAGATGCGCGTCGGCGACTGGGTGATGGCGGTCGGCAATCCGTTCGGCCTCGGCGGTACGGTCACGGTCGGTATCGTCTCGGCGCGCAACCGCGACATCAATTCAGGCCCCTATGACGACTTCATCCAGACCGATGCGGCGATCAACCGCGGCAATTCGGGCGGACCGCTGTTCAACAGCGCCGGCGAGGTCATCGGCATGAACACCGCGATCATTTCGCCCTCCGGCGGCTCGATCGGCATCGGCTTCTCCATTCCCTCGCAGCTCGCCTCGGGCGTCGTCGACCAGTTGCGCCAGTATGGCGAGACGCGGCGCGGCTGGCTCGGCGTGCGCATCCAGCCGGTGACGGACGACATCGCGGAAAGCCTGGGGATGGCGACCGCCAAGGGCGCGCTGGTGGCCGGCGTCATCAAGGGCGGGCCTGTCGACAACGGCACCATCCAGGCCGGCGACGTCATCATCAAGTTCGATGGCAAGGACATCCACGAAATGCGCGACCTGCCGCGCGTCGTCGCCGAAAGCCCGGTGGGCAAAGCCGTCGACGTGCTGATCGTGCGCAAGGGTGTCGAGCAGACGGTGAAGGTGACGCTCGGCCGGCTCGAGGATGGCGAGAAGCTCGCCAGCGGCGAGAATGGCAACACCGACCAGGACAAGGGCGGCGACAAGGCTCCGGCCGTCTCGACCGCCTCGGTGCTCGGCATGACCGTCGGCGAACTCAACGACGAGACGCGCAAGAAGTTCAGCATTGCCGCCGATGTCTCGGGTGTCGTCGTCACCGATGTGGCCAAGGATTCGGCCGCCGCCGAGCGCGGCATTCAGCCGGGCGAGGTGATCACCGAGATCGCGCAGGAATCGGTCGCCACGCCCAAGGATGTCATGGACCGGATCGGCGCGCTGAAGGAGCAGGGGCGCAAGAACGCGCTGCTGATGCTGGCGTCGAAGACCGGTGAGCTGAGGTTTGTCACGATCCGGATGGATTGAAGTCGGCAGGACTGCAAAAATCTGATTTTAATGGAAAGGGCGGTTAGAGAGCCGCCCTTTTTCTTGCCTGCCAGTCTTGGCGAGGCAACCGGTAGAGCACATGCCGCTTGAGCGCGGGATGGCTGTCCGGAATGTCGGGATGGTCGAAGTCGTTGGCCGGGTCGGCGCTCATGCCGAGGCGTTTCATCACGGCGGTCGAGCGATGATTGCCGGTTACGGCGAAGGAGACGATCTCGTTGACGCCCAGCGTCTGGAAGCCGTAGGCGAGCCAGGCCTCCGCCGCCTCGGTGACATAGCCCTTGCCCCAGTATTCCGGCGCCAGCCGCCAGCCGATCTCGATAGTACCGGCCGGCAGGGAGGGCACATGATCGGTCTTGAGGAGCCCGACGAAGCCGATGCACTCGCCGGTGGCGGCAATCTCGGCGGCGGCAAAACCATAGCCGTCCTCGGCGATCCAGGATCGGAACTCGTCCATCTTGGCGTCGGCGGTAGCTCGGTCGCGGCGGAACGGAAAGAATTCCATGACGCGCTCGTCGGAGTTGATGCGATGGAACAGCGCGCGGTCGCGCTCCTCCCAGTTGCGCAGGATCAGGCGTTCGGTGCGGATTGGTTTCATTGCAAGAATTCTTCCTGCCGGTAGCCCTGCAGATAGAGCAGCGCGGTTAGGTCGGCATGGTCGATCCGGACTTTTGCCTGTGCTGCCACTGTCGGCTTGGCGTGCAGCGCGACACCGGTTCCGGCCAGGCGGATCATGTCGAGATCGTTGGCGCCGTCGCCGACGGCGATGGCATCGGCCGGCGCCAGGCCAAGGCGCGCGCAGATTTCGAGCAGCGCCTCGGCCTTGGCGGCGCGGCCGAGGATCGGCTCGCCGACCAGTCCGGTGAAGCGTCCGCCCTGGTCGAGCAGGCGGTTGGCGCGGTTTTCCTGAAAGCCGAGCATCTCGGCGATGCGCGTGGTGAAGACCTCGAATCCGCCCGAAACGAGCGCTGTCCAGGCGCCGTTGGCGCGCATGGTCTGGACCAGTGCGCGGCCGCCCGAAGCCAGCGTCAGCCGATTGGCGACGATACGGTCGACCACTGCGGCGTCGAGCCCCTTGAGCAGCGCCACGCGCTCGCGCAGCGCAGGCTCGAAGGCGATCTCGCCATTCATCGACCGCGCGGTGATGGCCGCGACGCGATCCTTGACGCCGATCTCGTCGGCCAGCTCGTCGATGCATTCCTGGTCGATCATGGTCGAATCCATGTCGGCGAGAAGGACTTTCTTGCGGCGTGTTTCAGCCTGCTGAACGATCACGTCGACTGGTTCGGCGCCCAGTGCGGCGCGAAGCTCTGCAGTGGTTTCATCAGCCTGCGCCGCTGGCGGCAGGGCAAGATCACAGGCAATGCCTTCGGCCAGCCAGACGACAGCGCTTGCGCCCACCGACCGTGAGGCCATATTCGCAAGCGACGGCGACAGAGCGCGGTCAGCGGGACGGGAAACAAGCGTGGCAATGAGCGGCATAGAGAATTCCGGCGCGGATGCGGGCGAAGGCCGCGTGAAGAACGCGATCCTGATAGCCGGGCCGACCGCCAGCGGCAAGTCGGCGCTGGCGCTTGAGCTGGCCGAGCGCACCGGCGGCGTCATCGTCAACACCGATTCGATGCAGGGCTATTCGGTTCTCGACGTTCTGACCGCTCGGCCGGAGGCGGCCGAACTCGCACGCGCGCAGCATTTTCTCTATGGGCATGTGCACCCCGGCTCTGCCTACTCGACCGGCGCCTGGCTGCGCGACGTGATGAAACTCATCGACGACGGAACGCTCTCGCGGCGGCCAATCTTCGTCGGTGGCACCGGCCTTTATTTTCGTGCGCTGGCCGAGGGCATTTCGGAAATGCCCGATATTCCGCAGCGGATCCGCGATCGCTGGCGCTATGAGTTGAAGGAGCACGGCGCGGTCAAATTGCATGGCATCCTGCTGCGCGAGGATTCGAAAGTCGCCATGCAGCTGAAGCCGACCGACGGCCAGCGCATCGTGCGGGCGCTCGAAGTGCTCGACGCCTCCGGCCGGTCGATCCTGGACTGGCAGGGCGAGCGCGGCCGGCCGCTGATCGACAGGCAAAGCGCGCATTTCCTAGTCATCGAGCCGGATCGGGCGGCGCTGGTCGACCGCATCGAAAGGCGTTTCGACCGGATGCTGGACAAGGGCGCGCTGGAGGAAGTCAAGCAGCTTGCGGCCCTTCGTCTCGATCCGGACCTGCCGGCGATGAAGGCGATCGGGGTTCGCGAGCTGCAGGCCGCAATTGCAGGGCAATCGAGCTTTCCCGAGGCGATCGAGCGCGCCAAGATCGCTACCAGGCAATATGCCAAGCGGCAAGCGACCTGGTTTCGACATCAGTTGGGGCCGGAATGGCAGAGATTGCGTCCCGATGACAATCTCGAAACCACGATCCAAACACTTGTTGCTAATGCAACTTAAAAAGTTGACCTTGAGGACAGGGTTCCCGCCGAAGTTGCCGGGATTAACGCTCCGTAAGGCGGCCCGTGCCATAAGATCGAGGGGCACTTTTCATCGGGGAGCAGATGCGTTTCCATAAGGCGGAATCCGCTTTTTTCGTCTTTATCTTCGTGATCCTGGCCGCTGGCCTGGTGACGCTGCACGCCTATGGGCTCTTGCAATCCTTCGCCACGGAACTCCATACGCAATCGGGCCTGGACAAGGTCATCTACCTCAACAAGCTGTTGTTCGCGACGGGCGTGCTGCTTGCGACCGCGCTGTTTTTCGGCATCTTCTTCATCTACCCGCTGATCCGCAAACAGGCGACGGAAGAAGGCAAGCTGCGCGCCATGACGGTTTCGCTCAGCGCCCGCTCCGAAACGCTCGAGCACGCCGCCCTGACAGACGGCCTGACCGGCATGCAGAACCGACGTTATTTCGACGACGCGCTGAACGAATATCTCGAGGAGTTCCGGCGCATCGAAAAACCGGTCGGGCTGATGATCCTCGATCTCGACCATTTCAAGCAGGTCAACGACAGCCACGGCCACGATGTCGGCGACGAGGTGCTCAAGGCTGTCGCCAGATGCCTCAAGGACATGACCCGCTATCACGACGTGGTGGCGCGCCTGGGTGGTGAGGAATTCGCCGTGGTCACGCCCAACATGGAGGCGGACCTTCTGGCCAAATTCGCCGAGCGCATCCGCAAGGCGATCGCCAAC
>NZ_RZSJ01000520.1:0-4407 GCF_003998025.1 Mesorhizobium sp. M8A.F.Ca.ET.021.01.1.1 | reverse complement strand
GTCCCGCCAGGGCAGCGACGAGGCCAGCGCCAGGCAGGTGCCGCGCCCCGAGGCAAACAGGACAGGCTTTCCCCGGTGCTCGCCGACCCAGGCGGTGTTGCCCATGCCGGCATTGACCAGATGCGGCGCCAGAAGCGCGTAGACGCGGTAGTCGGCCGCGGAGCCCTTGAGCGGGCTGAAGGTGATCTCCTGCAGCAACGTCGGACGAGCCGGATCGGCCACGATGCGCTTCTCGATCCGGTAGGCGCCGTCATCAGCCGTGTTGACCAGCCTGTAGGCGGGCACGCCATCTCCGAACGGCTCGATGCCGTGCGCGGCATCGCGCTTCTCCTCGGAGAAATATCCATCCTTGCCGGTGACGATCAGGCCGAGGTCGCGCGTGCAGGCGCTGTCGACGCGCGGATAATACACTTCGTTCAGGATGCCGTGGCTGATGGTGAACCAGACGCGACTGGACGGCGAAAGCGCCACGCCGACGCCGCTCTTGGCGCTAGAGGTCCAGCGCGCGGGAATTCCCGGTGCGCCCGTCGGCACAATCGGCGTCACTGCCATGCTTGTTCGGTCTCCTGGCCCGCATGCCTAGCCATCAACCGAAACCATTTCAATCAGCGCACTGCAAGTTGATCGCCGGCGCGCATCGGATTGCAGTTGACAGCTCGGCGGCCTTCTGCACTTTTGTCTGACAATAGATAAAAAACAGGATCGCAATCGCGAAAATTCATCGACAGCCAACTGATCAACAACTCTCGGGAGGAGTATCCTATGAAGAAATTATTGGTTCTCGGCACGCTTGCGGCGGTGCTCGCAGCCGGTACGGCTTTCGCCGACACCAGCGGCAAGAAGATCGCGTTCTCCAACAATTACGCCGGCAATTCGTGGCGCCAGGCCATGCTCGACAGCTATGGCATCGTCACCAAGAAGGCGGTCGACGACAAGATCGTCGGCGCGGCCGATGTCTTCACCACCGCCGACAAGGAGGTGCCGACGCAGGCCGCCCAGGTGCAGAACCTGATCCTGCAGGGCTATGACGCCATCGTCATCAACGCCGCTTCGCCGGACGCGCTCAACGGCGCCATCAAGCAGGCCTGCGACGCCGGCATCACCGTCGTTTCCTTCGACGGCACGGTGACCGAGCCATGTGCCTACCGCGTCGTCGTCGACTTCAAGGACATGGGCAAGCAGGAAGTCGAGCAGATGGCGAAGTTCCAGCCCAAGGGCGGCAATCTGCTTGAAATCCGCGGGCTGGCCGGCACCTCGATCGACGACGCCATCCATGCCGGTATCCTGGAAGGGGTCGCTGCCCATCCCGAATTCAAGATCGTCGGTTCGGTGACCGGCGACTGGGACCAGACCACGGCGCAGAAGGCGGTCGCGACCATCCTGCCGTCGCTGCCCGACATCGTCGGCATCGTCGACCAGGGCGGCGACGGTTATGGCGCCGCGCAAGCCTTCGCCGCCGCCAACAAGCCGCGCCCGACCATCATCATGGGCAACCGGCAGGACGAGCTGAAGTGGTGGAAGGAACAGAAGGAGAAGGACGGCTACAAGACCTGGTCGGCGTCGATCGCGCCCGGCGTGTCGACGCTCGCCTTCTGGGTGGCGCAGCAGGTGCTCGATGGCCGCAAGGACATTCCGCACGATTTGCTGGTGCCGTATCTCGCCTTCACCCAGGACGATTTCGAGGCGGCCCTGCCTAAGATCAAGGAGGGTGGCGTCGCCACTCACGAATACACCCAGGAAGATGCCATCGCGGCCATCAAAGCCAACATCAAGTGAAAGCCGCATCCGCGTTGCCTAGCGCATCACTGAACGGATATCGTTGAGCATGGCTGCAGGCAACACGGGCATCATCAGGCTGGGCGGCGCCGAAAAACAGTTCGGCGCCGCCACTCTTGACGTCGTCAGACTTGACGGTGCCGAAAAGCATTTCGGCGCCGTCAGAGCGCTGGGCGGGGTGGATTTCCATGTCGGACCCGGCGAATGCGTCGGCCTCGTCGGCCATAATGGCGCCGGCAAATCGACGCTGATGCACATGGTGGCCGGCACCTTGACGCCCGACAGCGGCACCATCGGCGTGCATGGCGGCATCGAGGAGAACTACTCGGTTTCGCGGGCGCAGCAGCTCGGCATACGCTGCGTGTTCCAGGAGCTGTCGCTGTGTCCCAATCTCAGCGTCGCCGAAAACACCCGCATCAACCATGCCTCGCTGTCCGGCTTCGGCTGGCGGCGCAAGGCGGCCGAGCTGATCGCCGCCAAGCTCGACGAGATATTCCCGGACCATGGCATCTCGGCCTGGGACATTGTCGGCGATCTTTCGATCGGCCGGCGGCAGATGGTCGAGGTGGCGCGCGCCTTCACGGTGACACAGGACCGGCTGGACCTGGTCATCCTCGACGAGCCGACCTCCTCGCTCGACGCGCACACTGCAGGCCAGCTGCTGGCTTTCGTGCGCCGCTTCGTCGCCGGCGGGAAAAGCTGCATCCTGATCTCGCACGTGCTGGGCGAGGTGTTGCGCAACGCCGACCGGATCGTGGTGATGCGCGACGGCAAGATGGTGGCGTCGGACGCGGCTGGCGCCTTCGACCGCGACCGGCTGGTGACGGTGATGGGCGGGGCTGAGGCGCGCCAGAAGACCGCCGCGCAGGCCGCTGCCGCAAAGCCAGGCGCCAGCCCGCTGCGCGTCCGGGCGCGGCCCGCCGGGCAGACTGACGGCAAGGAGCTTGTCGCCCGTGCCGGCGAGATCATCGGCCTTGCCGGGCTGGCCGGTCACGGACAGACCGACTTGCTGCTGCGGATCTTTGGTGCCACCGCACGCGCCAAAGCCGGCATCGAGGTCACGGCGCCGGTGGCGCTGGTGGCGGGCGACCGCCAGTCGGACGGCATTTTCCCGCAATGGTCGATTGCGCAGAATATCGGCATCCGCTCGCTGGCGCGTCTGCGCAACGGCTTGCTGATCTCGCCGCGACGCGAGGCGGAACTCGCCGATGCCTGGAAGAAGAAGATCGGCATCCGCACGCCCGACATGGACAACAACATCTTTTCACTGTCGGGCGGCAACCAGCAGAAGGCCCTGTTTGCCCGCGCACTGGGCTCCGATGCCGAAATCGTGCTGATGGACGATCCGATGCGCGGCGTCGACATCGGCACCAAGCTGGAGGTCTACGACCTCGTGCGCGAGGAGGCTGGCCGCGGACGCACCTTCCTCTGGTACACGACCGAAACCGAAGAGCTCGACAATTGCGATCACATCTATGTCTTCAAGAACGGCCGCATCGTCGCCAATTTGACGCGCGACGAGCTGACCGAAGAGAAGATCATCCAGTCCTCCTTCGGCGACGCGGCCTGAGATGACGGCGACGCCAATCGACAATGGCTTCAAGGGATCGGCGGCGCGCAACGCGGCGGCGCGGGCGCGGCTGTTGCGCGGCCTGCTGCCGGCGCTGTCGCTGGCGTTGGTGTTGCTTGCGATCGCTTGGCTCAACCCGCGCGCCATCAGCTATTTCGGCTTCAGCCTGATGCTGAACCTGGCTATCCCGATCGCGCTGGCGACGATCGCGCAGATGTTCGTGATAGCCGGCAACGAGCTTGATCTCTCGATCGGCACCTTTGTCGGTTTTGTCGGCTGCGTCACGGCGACATGGCTGAAGGACGCGCCGCTCATCGGCGTCCTCATCCTCGCCGGGTCGATCGGCATCTATGCGCTGCTCGGCGCGCTGATCCATCTGCGCAACCTGCCTTCCATCGTGGTGACGCTGGGCATGAGTTTCGTCTGGCAGGGCCTGGCCATCCTCGTCCTGCCAAAGCCCGGCGGTAAGGCGCCGGACTGGCTGCTGGCGATCATGTCGTTCAAGCCGCTCTTCATTCCGTTCCCGATCATCGCCGCGCTGCTGATCGCGGCGGTGGTGCATTTCGGCCTGATGCGCACCTCCTACGGCGTGATCCTGCGCGGCTCCGGCGGCAATCCGGCAGCACTGCGGCGCGCCGGCTGGTCGCTGCTCAAGACCAAGATCGTGCTGTTTGCGCTGGCCGGCCTGTTCGGCGTGCTGTCGGGCATGGCGCTGATCGGCATCACCACCTCGGCGGATGCCAATATCGGCAATGGCTACACGCTGCTGGCCATCGCCGGCGTCATCCTCGGCGGCGGCGAGTTCGTCGGCGGCCGGGTCTCGCCGATCGGCGCCGTCATCGGCGCGCTGACGCTGGCGCTGGCCGCCTCGCCGCTGCTCACCTTCATGCACATTCCGCCCGACTGGCAGGTGGCCGCCAACGGCGCCATCCTGATCATCGTGCTGGCGGCGCGGGTGCTGATCAGCCGCAGGGAAAGGTGAGCGATGGCTTCGCTGAAAACGCTGCTCACAAAACCCTGGATCTGGTCGTTTGCCGGTGCGCTGCTGGTGTGGCTGGCGA
>NZ_RZSJ01000051.1:0-17991 GCF_003998025.1 Mesorhizobium sp. M8A.F.Ca.ET.021.01.1.1 | reverse complement strand
GATCACCCGCTGGTCGACGCCTTCGAAGCGGCCACACAGGATGACAGCGCCCGGCCCGGCGGCGAGTTCGCGCACGCGCGCCTGCGTCAGTGGTTTGCCGCGCGGGCTCATCAGCAGGCGGGGGCGCGCATCTCCCGGCGGCGAGGCATGGTCGATCGCCTTCGCCAGCACATCGGCGCGCATCACCATGCCGGCGCCGCCGCCGGCCGGCGTGTCGTCGACGGTGCGGTGGCGGTCGGTGGCGAAGTCGCGGATCTGGATCGCATCAAGCGACCAGGTGCCCGCCTCCAGCGCCCGCCCGGCCAGCGACAGGCCGAGCGCGCCCGGAAACATCTCGGGATAGAGCGTCAGCACCGACGCGGCAAAGCTCACCGGTTGCCCCCGGCGTCACGCGGTCCGCGCGGCCGGCCCTTGGGATCGAAATCGTCCTCGCGCGGCGCCTCGCCATCCTCGTCCTCGACCAGGCCGGCCGCCACCGGGTCGACGCGGACGAACCCCTCGGCGATCGACACGGCAGGCACGGCGGCCTGCGTGAACGGGATCAGCACGCCCTTGCGCCCGGCGAGCGTCACATCGAGGATGTCGCCGCCGCCGAAATTGTGCACCGCGACGACCTTGCCGATGGCAGCACCGGTATCATCCCGGATTTCCAGCCCGATCAGGTCGGCATGGTAGAATTCGTCCTCCTCGCCATCGTCCGGCAGCATCGAACGGTCGACGAACAGCTCCGTGCCGGCGAGCGCTTCGGCCGCGTTGCGGTCGCTGACGCCCTTGAAGCGCACCACGACAACGGTGTTGGCGGGCCTTATGTCGGTGATCTGGAAGGCACGGCCGTCCCTGGCGTAGAGCGGCCCGTAGTCTGCCAGCGCCATTGGATCGCCGGTGAAGGTTTTCACCCGGAGCTCGCCCTTGATGCCGTGGGCGGCACCGATCACGGCCATCTGGACGGGGTTTTGGAGCTTGCTCATGGCGAAAAATCCTTTGTCCCTGCTCTAGCGCCGCCCCGCCGTCATTTCAATGACGGGCTCTTCACCGCTTCCTAACCCGGCTGCCGGAAAATGACCGCGAACCGGAACAGACCCGATGCAGGAATTCCTCATACCGGCAAAACCCGATCTCCAGGCGGCGCGTGAAAACTGGCTGAAGATGCTGGCGCGCGAACGCCGGCTGTCGCCGCAAACCGTCGAGGCGTATGAGCGCGATTCTCGCCAGTTCCTGCACTTCCTCACCGGCCATATCGGCGGACCGCCCGGCATTTCCGATATCGCCAATCTGCGCCCGGCCGATCTGCGCGGCTTCCTCGCCGCCCGGCGCAATGCCGGCGCCGGCGCTCGCACGCTCGGCCGCGGGCTGGCAGGCATCCGCTCGCTGCTGCGATTCCTCGAACGGCGAGGCCTGGCCAATGCGGCGGGCGCCGCGGCCCTGCGGGCGCCACGCCAGCCCAAATCGCTGCCCAAGCCGCTGACGGCGAGCGATGCCAGGCAGGTGGTCTCCGTCGAGGGTCAACTGGCCGAAGAACCCTGGATCGCCGCCCGCAACGCCGCCGTGCTGACGCTGCTCTACGGCTCGGGCCTGCGCATTTCGGAAGCGCTTGGCCTCAGCGCCGCCGATTTGGCATCTGAAGCCGACACCGTGCTGCGCGTCACCGGCAAGGGCGGCAAGACGCGGCTGGTGCCGGTGCTGCCGGTCGCGCTCAGGGCTATCGCCGAATACCGCCGGCTCTGTCCCTACCATCTCGATCCAAAGGAGTTGCTGTTTCGGGGCGCGCGCGGCGGCCCGCTCAACCCGGCCATCATCCAGCGCGACATGGCAAAACTGCGCTCGGCGCTCAACCTGCCCGATACAGCGACGCCGCATGCCTTGCGCCATTCCTTCGCCACTCATCTGCTCGGCCGAGGCGGCGATCTGCGCACCATCCAGGAATTACTCGGCCACGCCAGCCTGTCGACGACGCAGATCTACACCGGCGTCGACACGACGAGACTGCTGGAAATCTACGAATCGGCCCATCCCAGAGCCTGAACCCTTCAATTTTGCCGTCCCGATTAACGGTTTTGCCGCTTTTCGGTCCTAGGAATGGGACCATGAAACGCGTCATCGCCATCGCCGACCGTGCAGCTTCCATCTCGCTGAAGCTGCTTGTCGCGCTCAACGTGCTGTTTTTCCTATCCTTCCTTGCTGTCCTGCTGTTCGCGGCCGGCAGGGCGCACGCGGAAATCCCGACCTGCACTGGCGCCGACATGCTGTCGGCCTTGCAGAAGGGCAGCCCCGCCACCTACGACAAGATCGAGGCAGAGGCCGCTGCCACGCTCAACGGCAAGGGTCTGCTGTGGAAGCTGGAAAAATCAGGCGAACAGCCATCCTACCTGTTCGGCACCATGCACATGACCGATCCGCGCGTCACCACGCTGCCGGCCTATGCACAGAAGGCCTTTGACGCCGCCGGCACCCTCATCATCGAGACCACCGACGTGCTCGACAAGCAGAAGATGATGACGGCGATGCTGAAGGAGCCGGACCTGATGATGTTCACCGACTCCACGACGCTGTCGTCATTGCTGTCGCCGGACGAGGCGGCAGCCATGAACGCCGCGCTCGACGCGCGCGGCATCCCGCCGGCAACGGTCGCCAAGATGAAGCCGTGGATGCTGTCGGCCATGATGGCGCTTCCGGCTTGCGAACTCGCCCGCCAGTCCAGCGGAGCGCCGGTGCTTGACGTCAAGCTGGCCGAGAGCGCCAAGGCGGCGGGCAAGCCGGTGGAAGGATTGGAAACAGCCGAGAGCCAGCTGCGCGCCATGGCTTCGCTGCCGCTCGCCTTTCACATGAAGGGTCTGGTCGACACGCTGAAGCTGGGCGACAAGGTCAACGACATCAACGAGACCATGATCGTGCTCTACCAGCGTGGCGACACCGGCATGTTCTGGCCGCTGTTCCGCGCCGCCATGCCCGACGAGCAGAACGACCCTGCGGGCTACGCCGCCTTCGAGGAGACCATGATCACCAGCCGCAACAAGGTGATGGTCGATCATGCCGGGCCGATCCTGGCCAAGGGCAACGCCTTCATGGCGGTCGGCGCGCTGCATCTTCCCGGTCCCGAGGGACTGGTCGAGGATTTCCGCAAAGCCGGCTATACCGTCACGGCGGTGGGGCTTTAAGCCCTATTTGATCAGGACCTGAGCCAGCATCGCCGGAACGATGATGCGGTGAAACGGCATGATGATGGCGAGATAGGTCCGCCCAAGCAGATTATGCGTCTTCACGATCGTCGACGCAGCCACCTCCTGCCGGCCCGCGCCGAGATCGTTCACCTCCACCAGGATGCGGAAATCGAGATGCCGGTCGTCCAGCCCAAGGACGACCCTGCCATGTGCCTGGCTGATGAGCGGAAATATGCCGATCCTGCTTTCCGGCGGCGCGTCGGGTTCCGCCCCCGTTTTCAGCCCAAATGGCCTGACCGCGAGGTTGCGCAGCTGCGTCAGCAGGCCGACCCATCCCGGTGTCCGCCCCAGCACGCGTTCGGCCGCGCCAATGGCGGTCAGGGCAAGGCCATCGGTTATCAGCACATATCGGTCGGCGAACTGAGCGCCGGCAAGAGCACCTTCGGGATCAGGAAAAGTCCGTGCAGTGGGCGTCATACCGGCAAATCCCTCGTAACCAACGATAGCATCCGCTGGTGTGGCTGGCTGCGTGGCGAAACGCCGCCTGACCGACGCGTTCATCGCGGTCGGCGCGCCGCACTTCCCGATCCAGAGGGACTGGTCGAGGATTTTCGTAAAGCCGGCTATACTGTCGCCGCTGTCAATTGAGTCGGATGGCAACTGGCGGATCTGCCCGTCGTATTTTCGGCGTGTCCCTTCGCTAGCGTGAAACCTGTTCAACGATAGCGCGTTGATGTCTGTTGATTGATAATTTTCATCCACGGAGGACACTTTCATGGCGAACACACCAAACGACACTCCTAGGCCAAGCGGCGGCGGCGGCGGCAGCCCTTGGCTGATTGCGCTGGTCGTCGTTATTCTGGCGATTGTCGCGTATTACGTTTTCGGAAGAAGCGGCGAGCACCCGGCACCCGCCGAGCCGCCAGCGGCGAGCACCCCGGCCCCGGCACCCGCGCCGGCTGAACCGATGAAGCCTGCCGAACCGGCCAAGCCAGCCGAACCGGCGCCCGCGCCCGCCCCGGCTCCTGCACCAGCGCCCGCGCCGGCCCCCGCGCCAGCTCCGGCACCGGCTCCGGCACCGGCCAACTGATCGGCTCGATATCAAAGACGAACGGCCCGCCGAATGGCGGGCCGTTTTGTTTTGGGCGACGAGCACGGGGTGTTTTGAGATTCAGGGCAGGCCGAACCGACCCTTCGTTCGCAGGCCGGCATCACCTGAATATCAAGACAACCCTAAATGTGGATCGGCTTGAAGAACGTGGCCAGCGCCGCTTCCTTCACCGCTTCCGACATCGTCGGATGCGCGTGGCAGGTGCGGGCCAGATCCTCCGACGAGCCGCCGAACTCCATCAGCACCGCCGCCTCATGGATCATCTCGCCGGCGCCGAAGCCGACGATATGCACGCCGAGCACGCGGTCGCTCTGCTTGTCGGCGAGGATCTTCACGAAACCGTCGGTGTGCAGCATGGCGCGGGCGCGGCCGTTGGCGGTGAAGGGGAATTTGCCGACCTTGTAGTCGATGCCGGCCTTCTTCAGCTCCTCCTCGCTCTTGCCGACCGAGGCGATTTCCGGACTGGTGTAGACGACGCTCGGAATGACATCATAGTTCACGTGGCCGGCCTGGCCGGCGATGGTTTCGGCCACCGCCACGCCCTCGTCCTCGGCCTTGTGCGCCAGCATCGGCCCGGCGATGACATCGCCGATGGCATAGATGCCGGGCACGTTGGTCCTGAGATGCCCATCGGTCTTGACCCGGCCGCGCTCGTCGACCTCGACACCCGCTTCCTTCAGCCCAAGGCTGTCTGAAAAGGCGCGGCGCCCGGTCGAGATCAGCACGACGTCGGCATCGATGGTCTCGGCCGCCCCGCCCTTCACCGGTTCGAAGGTGACGGTCGCGCCCTTCTTGGCCTTGGCGACGCCGGTGACCTTGGCGCCGAGCTTGAACTCGAAGCCCTGCTTGGAGAGCAGCCGCTGGAACTGTTTCGACACCTCGCCGTCCATGCCGCCCAAGATGGTGTCGAGGAACTCGACCACGGTGACCTTGGCGCCGAGCCGTGCCCAGACCGAGCCGAGCTCGAGCCCGATGACACCGCCGCCGACCACCACCAGATGGCCGGGAACCTTCTCCAACGACAATGCGCCCGTCGACGACACGATCACCTTCTCGTCGAAGTCGACCTTGACGCCGGGAATGCCGGCGACGTCGGAGCCGGTGGCGATAACGATGTTCCTGGTCTCGATCTCCTCGACCTTGCCGTCCTCGCCGGTCACCGAGACCTTGCCGGCGGCGACAACCTTGCCGGTGCCGCGGAAGGCATCGATCTTGTTCTTCTTGAACAGGAAGGCGACGCCGTTGACGTTGGCCGACACCGTCGCGTCCTTGTGCGCCATCATCTTCTTCAGGTTCAGCTTGGGCGCCGGGATTTCGACACCCAGCGCGTCGAAGGAATGGCCGGCCTCGGCGAACATCTCCGAGGCATGAAGCAGCGCCTTGGACGGGATGCAGCCGATGTTGAGACAGGTGCCGCCGAAGGTGGCATTCTTCTCGACCACCGCGACCTTCAGCCCGAGCTGTGCCGCCTTGATGGCGCAGACATAGCCGCCCGGTCCAGAGCCGATGATAACCACGTCATAAGCCATGTTTGTTTCCCTTTTGCTTGGGGCTCAGCGGCCGCCGCTGACATTCAGGATCGCGCCCGTCGTATAGGACGCGGCATCGGATAAAAGATAGAGGACCGCGCCGGCGACTTCATCCGCGGTACCGGCTCTTTTCATCGGCAGCAGGTCGCGGAACCGTTCGATCCGGTCGGGCTGGCCGCCGGAGGCGTGGATTTCGGTGTCGATGATGCCAGGCCGCACCGCATTGACGCGGATGCCTTCCAGAGCCACCTCGCGGGCAAGCCCGATGGTGAAGGTGTCGATGGCGCCCTTGGAGGCGGCGTAGTCGACATATTCGCCGGGCGAACCCAGCGTCGCCGCCGCCGACGAGATGTTGACGATCGCACCGCCCGAACCGCCATGCCGCGTCGACATGCGCTTGACCGCCTCGCGGGCACACAGGAACGAGCCCACGACATTGATGCGCATCATGCGCTCCAGCCGCGACACATCCATCTCGTCGACGCGCGCCTTGACGTCAACGATGCCGGCATTGTTGACGAAGGCATCGAGCCTGCCAAAGGCGCGGTCGACGGCGCCGAACATGGCCACGATGTCGGTTTCCTTGCCGACATCGCCCCTGACGGCAACAGCGTCGCCGCCGCCGGCCCTGATCTCGGCAACCAGCGCATCGCCGGCAGCCTTGTTGGAGGCGTAATTGACCGCGACACGATAGCCGGCCTTGGCTCCGAGCCGGCAGATAGCGGCGCCGATGCCGCGGCTGCCGCCGGTGACCAGCAGCACTTTTTGCATCGTGGTCATTCCTGGCACCCCTTCATCGAGAACACATCCGAGGGCACTTTCGAGAAGCCGGTGCCGCCGCCGTAGGCTCGGGATTGCCTGAGCACTGGCCCGAGATCGGGCAGGATCAGCGTCTTTGGCGCCTCTACGCCCTCGGCCGGCAACAGGCCGACAGCGCCCTTGTCATCGGCCGTATAGATGACGCCGTTCCACAGCGTGCAGGCGGCAAGCTCGGCGCCGGTCACGTCACCCTCCGGGCATTTGTACATCAGCGCGCCGTTTGGCCGCGATACGTCCTGGGTCCACATGACGATGCCGTTCAGCACCACATTGTTGTCGAGGATCAAGCGAAACGTGTTGGTGACTGTGGCCGAGGTGCCTGTCGGGGTGAAGTCGATCTCGGCGCCACTTTGTGCATCGCCGTAAACGGCAAGCTCGATTGGACAGGCGGCCTGGGCATTTGCAACAGGCGCGAGAATGCCGGCCACCAGCACGACCGGTCCGGCGAGCCCAAGCAAACGGGCCATCATTGGCCACCCCTGCCGCAACCCGCCATCCGACCGCCTCAGAGATCAAGCACCAGCCGTTCCGGATCCTCCAGGCTTTCCTTGACCCGCACCAGGAAGGTCACCGCTTCCTTGCCGTCGACGATGCGGTGATCGTAGCTGAGCGCCAGATACATCATCGGCCGGATCACGATCTGGCCGCCGACCACGACCGGCCGGTCCTGGATCTTGTGCATGCCGAGAATGCCCGACTGCGGCGCGTTGAGGATCGGCGTCGACATCAGCGAGCCATAGACGCCGCCATTGGAGATGGTGAAGGTGCCGCCCTGCATGTCGGCGACCGACAGCTTGCCGTCGCGCGCGGCGATGCCCAGCCGGCCGATATCCTTCTCGATCTCGGCGATCGACATCTGATCGGCATTGCGCACGACCGGAACCACGAGACCCTTTTCGGTGCCGACCGCGACGCCGATATGGGCATAGTTCTTGAAGATGATGTCGGTGCCGTCGATCTCGGCATTGACCGAGGGGATTTCCTTCAGCGCGTGCGTGACGGCCTTGGTGAAGAAACCCATGAAGCCGAGCTTCACGCCGTGCTTCTTCTCGAACACGTCCTTGTATTTGGTCCTGAGCGCCATCACCGCCGACATGTCGACTTCGTTGAAGGTGGTCAGCATGGCGGCGGTCGACTGCGCTTCCTTCAGCCGGCGCGCGATGGTCTGACGCAGCTTGGTCATGCGCACGCGCTCCTCGCGCGAAGCATCGTCGCCGGACGACGGCGCGCGCACGGCAACCGGTGCCGGCGCCGCCTTTGGCGTTTCGGCCGGCTGCGACGGCGCGCCCTTGGAGATGGCGTCGAGCACGTCGCCCTTCAGCACCTGGCCACGCTTGCCCGAGCCGGAAAGCTGGTCGACAGACAGATTGTTCTCGGCGATCAGCTTTGCCGCGGCCGGCGCCGGCGGCATGGTGCGTGGCTCGACCGAGCCGGCATCGCCGGCAACCTTGGCAGTCTCGGCCGCGGCCTGCTTGGTGGTCTGCGCCGCGTCGGGGCTGGACGCCTGCGCCACCGCTTGCGGCTTGGTCGCGGGAGCAGCCGCCCCACCGCCCGAAATCGACCCGAGCAGAGCGCCGACGCCGACCGTCTCACCTTCTTTTACAGTGATTTCGCCGAGCGTGCCGGCGGCGGCGGCAGGCACTTCCACCGTCACCTTGTCGGTCTCGAGCTCGACCAGCGGCTCGTCGGCGGCAATGGCATCGCCGACCTTCTTGAACCATTTGCCGACGGTCGCTTCGGTGACGGATTCGCCCAGGGTGGGGACGCGGATTTCGGTAGCCATTGTGCCTGTCCGTTCTTTCGGTTCAGTTCTATTCGCCCAGTTCTGCCTATTCGCCGAGCGCGTCTTCGAGCAAGGCGGCGAGCTGGGCAAGGTGCTTTGACATCAGGCCGGTCGCCGGCGACGCGGCCGCGGGACGGCCGGTGTAGCGCACTCGCTGATGCTTGGCGTCGATATGCGCCAACACCCATTCCAGATACGGATCGATGAACGACCAGGCGCCCATGTTCTTGGGTTCCTCCTGGCACCACACCATCTCGGCATTGCGGAAGCGTGACAGCTCGGTGATCAGCGCCTTGGCCGGGAACGGGTAGAGCTGTTCGACGCGCAGCAGGTAGATGTCGTTGATGCCGCGCTTCTCGCGCTCCTCGTAGAGGTCGTAATAGACCTTGCCCGAGCACAGCACGACGCGGCGGATCTTGGAATCCTTGGTCAGCTTGATCGCCTGGTTGGGCAGCAGCTGGGCATCGTCCCACAGCAGCCGGTGGAACGAGCTTTCGCCCGAGATTTCCGGCAGCGTCGACACCGCCCGCTTGTGGCGCAGCAGCGATTTCGGCGTCATCAAGATCAGCGGCTTGCGGAAGTCGCGCTTCAGCTGCCGGCGCAAGATGTGGAAGTAGTTGGCCGGCGTCGTGCAGTTGGCGACCTGCATGTTGTCTTCGGCGCAAAGCTGCAGGAAGCGCTCCAGCCGGGCCGAGGAATGTTCTGGGCCCTGGCCTTCATAGCCGTGCGGCAGCAGGCAGACGAGGCCCGACATTCTGAGCCATTTGCGCTCGCCCGACGAGATGAACTGGTCGAACACCACCTGGGCGCCGTTGGCGAAGTCGCCGAACTGCGCCTCCCACAAGGTCAGCGCCTTCGGCTCGGCCAGGCTGTAGCCGTATTCGAAGCCTAGCACCGCCTCTTCCGACAGCATCGAGTTGATGACTTCGTAGCCGGCCTGCGCCGCCGACAGATTGTTGAGCGGGATGTAGCGGGTCTCGTCGCGCTGGTCGTAAAGCACGGAATGGCGCTGCGAGAAGGTGCCGCGCTCGGAATCCTGGCCCGAAAGCCGGATCGGGTTGCCGTCGAGCAGGATCGCGCCAAAGGCCAGCGCCTCCGCCGTCGACCAGTCGATGCCTTCGCCGGACTCGATCGCCTGACGCCGGTTCTCGAGGAAGCGGATGATCGTCTTGTGCGCCTCGAAACCCTTCGGCACCTCGGTCAGCTTCTTGCCGATTTCCTTCAGCGTCTTGACCGGCACGGCGGTCTTGCCGCGCCGCTGTTCGTCCTGGTTGTCGGCCGTGCGCAGGCCCGACCAGGCGCCGTCGAGCCAGTCGGCCTTGTTGGGCTTGTAGGCCTGGCCGACTTCCCATTCGGCTTCCAGATGCGCGCGCCAGTCGGCCTTGAGCTGGTCGAGTTCGGCCTGGGTGATGTGGCCTTCGGCGATCAGCCGGTCGCCATAGATCTGCACCGTCGTCTTGTGGGTGCGGATGTTGCGGTACATGAGCGGCTGCGTGAAGGCCGGCTCGTCGCCCTCATTGTGGCCGAAGCGGCGGTAGCAGAACATGTCCACGACCACCGGCTTGTGGAACTTCATGCGAAACTCGATCGCCACCTTGGTGGCGTGCACCACGGCTTCCGGGTCGTCGCCATTGACGTGGAAGATCGGCGCCTCGATCATCTTGGCGACGTCGGACGGATAAGGCGACGAGCGCGAGAAACGCGGATTGGTGGTGAAGCCGATCTGGTTGTTGATGATGAAGTGCAGCGTGCCGGCGACGCGGTGGCCGCGCAGGCCCGACAGGCCGAGGATTTCGGCGATCACGCCCTGGCCGGCGAAAGCGGCGTCGCCGTGCAGAAGCAGCGGCAGCACCTTGGCGCGTTCCTCCAGCGGCACGATCTCCTCGCGGCCACGGCCGAACAGATAATCCTGCTTGGCGCGCGCCTTGCCCATCACCACCGGGTCGACGATTTCCAGATGCGAGGGGTTGGCGGTCAGCGACAGGTGCACCTTGTTGCCGTCGAACTCACGGTCGGACGAGGCGCCGAGATGGTACTTCACGTCGCCCGAGCCTTCGACCTCGTCGGGGGCGGCCGAGCCGCCCTTGAACTCGTGGAAGATGGCGCGGTGCGGCTTGGCCATGACCTGGGAAAGCACGTTCAGCCGGCCGCGATGGGCCATGCCGAGCACGATCTCCTTCATGCCGAGCTGGCCGCCGCGCTTGACGATCTGCTCGAGCGCCGGGATCAGCGACTCGCCGCCGTCCAGGCCGAAGCGCTTGGTGCCCTTGTACTTGACGTCGATGAACTGCTCGAAGCCTTCCGCCTCGACCAGCTTCTGCAGGATCGCCTTCTTGCCGGTGGCGGTGAAGGAAATCTCCTTGTCGGCGCCTTCGATCCGCGCCTGGATCCAGGCCTTCTCCTCGGGATCGGAAATATGCATGAACTCGACGCCGAGCGTCGAGCAATAGGTGCGGGTGAGTATCTCCAGCATCTGCCGGATGCTGCCGAATTCGAGCCCAAGCACATTGTCGAGGAAGATCGGCCGGTCGTAGTCGGCTTCGGTGAAGCCGTAATTCTCCGGCGACAGCTCGTTATAGTCTTCGAGCTTGGCAATGCCGAGCGGGTCGAGATTGGCGTGCAGATGGCCGCGCATGCGGAAGGCGCGGATCATCATGATGGCACGCACCGAATCGCGCGTCGCCTGGTGCACGTCGGCGTCGGACAGCACGACCCCGTTGGTGACCGCCTTGTCCTTGACCTTCTTTTCCAGGTGCTTCTCGACAATGCCCCAATTGCCGTCGAGCGCGGACACCAGTTCGCCATTGGCCTGCAGCGGCCAGGAGGGTTTTGCCCAGGAAGCGCCCTTGGCGTTCCTGCGCACATCACCGGCATCGTCCTTCAGACCCGCGAAGAACTCCTGCCACTCGGGATTGACCGAAGCGGGATCGTCCTCATAGGCGGCGTAGAGCGCGTCGATATAATCGGCATTGCCGCCATAGAGGAAAGAGGTGAGCGAAAACCGGTCGTTGGCCTGATCTTGTCGTGCCATTTTTGTCCGCGGAGCCTGGCTCCGTCTCCTTTTGAAGGGAATGGTGAGCAGTCAGCTGCTACTCACCGTTAGTCCCTATTCACTACTGCCTACTCACTTAACCCTTGATCGCCTCGACCAAGGTCGTGCCCAGCCGCGCCGGCGAGGGCGAAACCTTGATGCCTGCCGATTCCATCGCCGCGATCTTGTCTTCGGCGCCGCCCTTGCCGCCGGAGATGACCGCGCCCGCATGACCCATGGTGCGGCCGGCCGGTGCGGTGCGCCCGGCGATGAAGCCCGCCATCGGTTTCCGGCGGCCGCGCTTGGCCTCGTCCTTGAGGAACTGCGCGGCGTCTTCCTCGGCCGAGCCGCCGATCTCGCCGATCATGATGATCGACTTGGTCTCGTCGTCGGCAAGGAACATCTCGAGCATGTCGATGAACTCGGTGCCCTTGACGGGATCGCCGCCGATGCCGACGGCGGTGGTCTGGCCGAGGCCGACATTGGTGGTCTGGAACACAGCCTCATAGGTAAGCGTTCCCGAGCGCGAAACAACGCCGACCGAGCCCTTGCGGAAGATGTTGCCGGGCATGATGCCGATCTTGCATTCGTCGGGGGTGAGCACGCCCGGGCAGTTCGGCCCGATCAGCCGCGACTTGGAGCGGTCGAGCCGCGCCTTGACCTTGACCATGTCCATCACCGGAATGCCTTCGGTGATGCAGACGATGAGCGGGATTTCAGCCTCGATCGCCTCGATGATGGCTTCGCCCGCGCCAGCCGGCGGCACGTAGATGACGGAGGCGTTGGCGCCCGTCCTTTCCTTGCCTTCGGCGACAGTGGCGAAGATCGGCAGGCTCTCGCCCTTCGAGCCGTTCCAGGTCTCGCCGCCCTTCTTGGGATGGATGCCGCCGACCATCTTTGTCCCGTGATAGGCCAGCGCCTGTTCGGTATGGAACGTGCCGGTCTTGCCGGTCAGGCCCTGCACCAGCACCTTGGTGTTCTTGTCGACGAGAATGGACATCGGAGCCCTTTTCTAAAAACCGTTGATCGAGGAAGGCGAGACGCGCCGGTAGACGCCGCTCACCATGTCTTGCCAGCCATCGCTGCCGGCGGGTTTGAATTGCAATCGCATGCGGTAGGTGTCGTTATCGTCGAAAATATACGTCACGCGCGCAAAACCGCGCGGCGACGACCGTTCCAGATTGAGTTCACTGCCGTTCCATATGCCGGTGGCAGGCGACACCGGCACGAAGCCCATCGAATCGAACTGGTGCATGGTGACGACGCCATTTTGCTGGTCGAAACCAAACACGGTGTGCGAACCAAACGAAATCGTGCCGTCGCGGCGCTGGCGATAACGCTGCACCACGAACTGGCCGCCGAACTGTGCCTCAGCCAGCACTTCGCTGGTCGCCGCACCGCCATCGGCCCATTGTGTATCCGCCACCTCTTCCTCGCCGCGCCACGCACCGACCAGCGCCTGCAGGCGCTGGTGATCGGCCGAGAGCGAAGAGAAGGACGCCGCGTTCATCAGTCAGAGCCGCTTCAGATCGGTGACGGTAAGGTCGCTCTTGGCGTTGCCGGTGTTGAGCGTCGTCGCCGGCTCGAACATCAGCACCACGGGCTCGGCGGTGAGCGAACGCGGCCGGTGCTCGACGCCGCGCGGCACGACGATGAAGTCGCCCTCGCCGAGCTCGACCGGACCGTCGCGGAAATCGATGGCGATGCGCCCGCGAAGCACTAGGAACGCCTCGTCCTCATTGTCATGCGCGTGCCAGTCGAAGGTCGCGCCGAACTTGGCGACCTTCGCCTGGCTGTCATTGACGTCGCCGGCGATATGCGGATCGAAGACCTTGCTGATCTTTTGATCCGCCGCCTCGACCAGGTTTATCTTGCGCGGAGGCACCGGCTCAGCCCTGCACCGCCGCAACGATCTTCTTGGCCGCGTCGTCGAGATCATCGGCCGACACGACGTTCAGGCCGCTGTCGTTGATGATCTTCTTGCCGAGCTCGGCATTGGTGCCTTCAAGGCGCACCACCAGCGGCACCTTCAGGCCGACTTCCATGACCGCGGCGATCACGCCTTCGGCGATGATGTCGCACTTCATGATGCCGCCGAAGATGTTGATCAGGATGCCCTTCACCGCCGGGTCCTTGGTGATGATCTTGAACGCCGCCGTCACCTTCTCCTTCGACGCGCCGCCGCCGACATCGAGGAAGTTGGCGGGCTCGGCGCCATAGAGCTTGATGATGTCCATGGTCGCCATGGCAAGGCCGGCGCCGTTGACCATGCAGCCGATATTGCCGTCGAGCGCGACATAGGCGAGGTCGTATTTCGACGCCTCGATCTCCTTCTCGTCCTCTTCGGTGGTGTCGCGCAGTTCCATCAGGTCGGGGTGGCGAAACAGCGCGTTGTTGTCGAACGAAACCTTGGCGTCGAGCACGCGCAGCCGGCCGTTCTTCATGACGATCAGCGGGTTGACCTCGAGCAGGCTCATATCCTTCTCGACAAAGGCCTTGTAGAGGATCGGGAACAGCGTGCCGCCATCCTTGGCCGCGTCGCCGTCGAGCTTCAGCGCGCCATTGAGCGCCTTGACATCATCCGCCGTCACGCCCTTTTCCGGATCGATGGCGACGGTGATGATCTTTTCCGGCGTGTCGTGCGCGACGGCCTCGATGTCCATGCCGCCTTCGGTCGAGACGACGAAGGCGATGCGGCCGACCGAGCGGTCGACCAGGATCGACAGGTAAAGCTCGCGCTCGATGTCGGCGCCGTCCTCGATATAGAGGCGGTTGACCTGCTTGCCGGCAGGCCCGGTCTGCTTGGTCACCAGCGTGTGGCCGAGCATCTCGTTGGCGTTGGCGACGACGTCTGCGACCGACTTCGCCAGCCGCACGCCGCCCTTGGCGTCGGGGCCGAGTTCCTTGAACTTGCCCTTGCCGCGGCCGCCGGCGTGAATCTGGCTCTTCACCACATAGAGGGGGCCGGGCAGCGCCTTGGCCGCGGCTTCCGCCTCGCTTGCCTTGAACACCGGCACGCCTTCGGCCACCGGCGCGCCAAACGACTTCAGCAGCGCCTTGCCTTGATATTCATGGATGTTCATGCGGTCACCTTAGCTTGTCCGAGCTTTCGGATATCGTCGTTTACGTAGATTTGATGGATCGTGAGATTGTCGATGCCAAAATTGCTCAGGCCGATATCCTTGCGCATGGCAAGCAGCACCGACCCTACCATTTTTATTGAATGCAACGGATCGCTTTCAGATGCTGTATCCGTCCTCCAATCACTAAGCGCTTTGACAACGCCTGGTGAGCCATAGAAAGTTGCACCTTTCATAAGATCAAAGAACTGATCTTTGAATTCTTTGGATTCGAGGTAAGCATCCGACCCACCTACCTCTTTCATTTTCCTGAGAACACTAAAAACTATATCAAAAAAGATCGAATAAACTTCAATCTTTTTTTCTCTATGAGCTTCACTCCGTGCTTTGGAACGCTCTTTCCAAAATGTGAAGAGGGCCAAAAATACCGCAACCAAAGCTGCAAGTGCAGCAGGAACGATCGCTTTGTCCAATCCGAAAAGATAGCCTGCACCAGCACTGAGCATAAGCCAAAGGGCAACGACGCCGACCATCAGAATCAGCAGCCCAAAAGCTATTTGCAGTGCGTTGCGCACCTCTAGAAATCCTACTTCGAAGCGAGCTGCGGCGCGATCTTGACGCAGGCGTCGGTCAGGCCCTGCACCGTCGCCACGGAAGCGTCGAACATCTTCTGCTCGCTCTTGTTGAGATCGATCTCGATGATGCGCTCGACACCGCCGGCGCCGATCACCACGGGAACGCCGACATAGGTGCCCTTGACGCCATACTGGCCGGAGAGGTGGGCCGCGCAGGGCAGCACGCGCTTCTTGTCCTTGAGATAGGCTTCGGCCATCGAGATCGCCGAAGCGGCCGGCGCGTAATAGGCCGAGCCGGTCTTGAGCAGGCCGACGATCTCGGCGCCGCCGTCACGGGTGCGCTGCACGATCTGGTCGAGCTTTTCCTTCGAGGTCCAGCCCATCTTGATCAGGTCGGGCAGCGGAATGCCCGACACCGTCGAATAGCGGATCATCGGCACCATGGAATCGCCGTGGCCGCCGAGCACGAAGGCGGTGACATCCTCGACCGAGACCTTGAATTCCTCTGCCAGGAAGTAGCGGAAGCGCGAGGAGTCCAGCACGCCGGCCATGCCGACGACGTGGGTCTTGGGCAGGCCGGAAAACTTCTGCAGCGCCCACACCATGGCGTCGAGCGGGTTGGTGATGCAGATGACGAAGGCCTTCGGCGCGTACTTCTTCAGCCCGGCGCCGACCTGCTCCATGACCTTCAGGTTGATGCCCAGCAGGTCGTCGCGGCTCATGCCCGGCTTGCGCGGCACGCCGGCGGTGACGATGCAGACATCAGCGCCCTCGATGCCGGCATAGTCGTTGACGCCGGTCAGCCGGGAATCGAAACCATCGACCGGCGATGACTGCGCGATATCGAGCCCCTTGCCCTGCGGAATACCCTCGGCAATATCGAACAGGACCACGTCGCCGAGATCCTTGAGGCCGATCATATGCGCGAGCGTGCCGCCGATCATGCCAGAGCCGATAAGCGCTATCTTGTTGCGTGCCATGTGAGGATGATTTCCCTTTGTCTGTGGCGACGCCAACACGGCGTCGAGGAAGAGGCCGGAATGCTGCGGGGAACCGCTGATATCGCCGCACCCAATAGCTCCGGTGCGAAATAAATTCAAACGATTATTTCAACCCCTGCATTTTCAATCGGTTAGAGCGTTTGGGATTTACGTAAACGTCAAAATTTGTAAGCCGACTTGGGAGAATTTACACAATGACGGTCGAGATCAGAAGGCTCTATCCCGGCGATGACGCCCTTGTGATGCGGGTTGCCGACGACGTGTTCGACGAGCCGGTGAGGCCCGATCGCCTGGCCAGTTATCTCGCGCAATCGGGCCATTTCATGATCGTCGCCCTCGTCGAGGGCCTGGTCGTCGGCCAATGCGCGGCGGTCATCCACCGCCATCCGGACAAGCCGACCGAACTTTATATCGACGAGGTCGGCGTCTCGCCGGCCTTCCGGCGCCAGGGCATTGCGCGCAAAATGCTCGACGCCATGTTCGCGCTCGGCAGGGAGCATGGTTGCGAGGAGGCCTGGGTCGGCACCGAACTTGACAATCTGCCGGCCCGAGCGCTTTACGAGGCGCGCAAGGAGCCGCATGCCGAGGCGGAGACATTTGTGATGTATGTGTATCGGCTGTAGATTTTGGAGCTGGCAGGATCTCTATGGAACAAGATTGAGCTCTTATGCCTGCGCCCGTGACGCGTCAGCCGGGGCAGCCTTCGCCTTCCGCCGCACGGCCCAATCGTCCAGCCAGTCGCGGCTCTGCATCTCGATCAGACGCGAGGCCGTGCGCTCGAATTCGAACACCTCGACGCTGCGCTTAGCCACATAAAGCTCGTGCGGCGGCGCATCCGCGCTCACCACCAGGCGCACATGATGGTCGTAGAGCGTATCGATCAACAGGATGAAGCGCTTGGCCTCGTTGCGCTTGCCTTCGCCCAGCACCGGGACATGGTCGATGAAGACGGTCGAAAACCGGCCGGCGATCGCCAGGTAATCGCGCGCGCCGAGCGGCTTTTCGCACAGGTCGGCAAAGGAGAAGCGCGCCGCATCGCCGGCGGCGGCCGGCACGGCCACCTTGCGGCCCTTCAGCGTCAGCGACGTCTCGGCCGTCGGCGCCCCGTGCGTCATCGCCTGCCAGGCCTCGTCGAGCGCCTCGTCGGCAGCCGCATCCGCCGGCATGACGTAGACAGGCGTGCGGGCAAGCTTTTCCAGCCGGTAGTCCTTGTCGCTGTCCAGCGACAGCACCTCAGCATGGCGTTTCAGTATGGCGATGAACGGCAGGAAGAGCTGGCGGTTCAACCCGTCACGGTAGAGGTCTTCAGGCGCCACGTTCGAGGTGGCGACGAGCACGACCCCACTGGCGAACAGTGCCGAGAACAGCCTGGACAGGATCATGGCGTCGGCGATGTCGGTGACCGAAAATTCATCGAAGCACAGCACCCAGGCCTGCTCGGCGAGCGCCTTGGCCACCGGCGGGATCGGATCGTCTTCCCTGACCGTGCCTTCCTTGCGCGCCTGCCGGTGCTTCTGGATGCGGTCCTGCACGTCGGCCATGAAGTCGTTGAAATGGACGCGGCGCTTGCGCCTGACCGGCAAGAGTTCGAAGAACATGTCCATCAGCATGGTCTTTCCGCGCCCGACGCCGCCATGGATGTAGAGGCCCTTGACCGCCTCCTGCGTCTCGCGCTTGCGGGCAAACAGCCAGCCCAGCGCGCTGGACTTTTGCGCAAGCCGCTTGGCCGAGATCTCGTCGGTCAGCCGGTCGAGCGCGGCGGCGATCTCCTCCTGCGCGGGGTCGCGTCCGATCGCGCCTGATACCACCAGATGGTCGTAGCGCTGCCGGACGGTCGCATGGGTCTGGAGGCCGTCACGCAGATGCATCGGTCACGTCGTTGTTCGGAGCGGTATGCTCAAGAG
>NZ_RZSJ01000519.1:0-4412 GCF_003998025.1 Mesorhizobium sp. M8A.F.Ca.ET.021.01.1.1 | reverse complement strand
GACGACGTCGTTGCCGTCGAGCATGGCTTGCATGGTGTTGGCGAGCCCGGATATGTCGATGCCGAGGTCGGAAGCGCGCTCACGGTCGATGGCCACGGCCAGCTGCGGCTGCGTCGGGTCGATCGACAGGCGTGGCGTCTGGAAGCGCTGATCCTTCTGCATCTCGGCGATGATCTTGACCGCCGCATCGCCGAGCGCCTTGCGATCGTTGCCGACCAGAGCGAACTGCAGGCCGTTGCCGGCGCCGCGGATGCCGAGACTGTTGGGCTGGACCGGGAAGATGCGCACGCTGGGCACCTGTTTGGTCAGCTGGCTGATCTCGGCCATGATCTCCTGCTGGCTGCGGCTTCGCTCGTCCCACGGCGCCAGCGTCATCACCATGAAGCCCGAGTTGTAGGAACCGTTCTGGCCGGCGTTCTCGAAGGTCGAGCGAATCTCGCCGGAATCGCGCATCGGCTGGATCAGCCGCTCGATCTTCTGCATCTGCTGCGTGGTGTAGTCGAGGCTGACGCCTTGCGGGGCGTTGATGCGCAACAGCACGGCGGCGCGATCCTCGGTGGGCGTCAGTTCCTGGCGGATCGTGCCGAACAGCGTGAAGGCGATGCCGGCAAACAGCACCGCGACCAGAACCACGATCCACGGCGCGTCGAGACATGCATGGAGCGCACGCTTGTAGCCGGCATTGAGGACGCCGCCGATGCGCGCGCCGATGCCGTGGCCACCTTCGTGGTGAAGCGACGCGCTGGTCAGCATGCGCGAGGCAAGCATCGGGCAAAGCGTCAGCGCCACCACGCAGGACAGAAGCACCGACATCGCAAGCACGAAGCCGAATTCGCGGAACAGGCCGCCGGTCTGTCCCGGCAGGAACGAGATCGGTACGAAGACCGCGACCAGCGTCAGCGTGGTGGCAACGACGGCGAAGAACACTTCCTGTGCGCCGAGCACTGCGGCCGCGCGCGGCCCCATGCCCTCATTGCGCCGTCGCACGATGTTTTCCAGCACCACGATGGCGTCATCGACGACAAGGCCGGTGGCCAGCACCAAAGCGAGCAGCGTAAGGATGTTGATCGAGAAGCCGGCCAGATAGATGGCGGCTACGGTGCCGATCATGGCGACCGGCATCGACAGGCCCGGGATGAGCGTGGCGCGCCAGTCGAGCAGGAAGACGTAGATGACGATCAGCACCATGGTGACCGACAGGCCGAGCGCGATCTCGACCTCGTGCACGGCACCCTTGACGAAGACGGCGTCGTCGCTGGTGATCTTGATCGACATGCCGTTGGGCAGGTTCGCCTGCAGCTTGGCGACGGCGGCCTGGACGCCGGTCGAAATGTCCAGCGTGTTCGATTCCGCCTGCCGGATGATGCCGATGCCGATGCCGGTCTTGCCGTCCGAACGCAGCGTGGTCTGGCCGACATCGGGGCTGAGCGTGACGGTCGCGACATCGCGGATGCGCGTCGTGCCGCCGATGATGATGTTTTCGAATTCCGCAGGCGTCGTCACGTCGGCCGTGGTGCGGACGATCAGGTCCTGGTTGGTCGTGGTGATCGACCCCGCCGGGGAATCGAAGGCGACGGAGGCGAGCGCCGCCCTGAGGTCGGCGACCGTGAAGCCAAGGCTGGCGAGCTTGTTCTGGTCGACGTCGATGCGGAAGATCTTGTCGCGGTCGCCATAGACCTGGACGTCGGCGACGCCCGGGACGGCGGCCAATTCGTCCTCGATCTGGTCCTGTACCACCACCGTCATGTCCTGGATCGACAGCGTGTCCGAAGTCACCGCCAGCCGCATCACCGCGTCGGAATTGGCGTCGGCCTTGACGATGCGCGGTGGATCGGCCGTATCCGGCATCTGGTTTGCAACGCGGCCGACGGCATCGCGCACATCCGAGGCTGCGACGTTGAGGTCGACACCGTCGTTGAACTCGATGGTGACGCGGCTCGATCCGAAGGAAGAGGAAGACGAGATCGACTTGACGCCGGAGACGCGTGCGACGGCGCCCTCGATCGTGTCGGTCAATTCGCGGTCGACGGTTTCGGCCGCCGCCCCCTCGAAGGTGGTGGAGACCGTGACGACGGCGCGGTCGACGTCGGGCAGTTCGCGGATCTCGACACCGTAGAAGGCAGCGAGGCCGGCAACCGCAATGAGGACGTTGAGCACGAAGGCCATGACCGGCCTGCGGATGAACAGGGCGGTGAAGCCGGTATCGCTGCCGGCGTTGACGGGTCCGGTCATGAGCCTTCCGCGGCGGTGGCGGCGCGCTGCTCCTGGCCGGCGATGCGAACCTCGCCGCCTTCGCTGACATTTTGGGTGCCCTCGGTGACAACCATGTCGCCGCGGCTGATCTCCGCGTCGATCAGCACGGTTTCGGTGTTGCGCTGGATGATGCGAACCGGCAACCGCCTGGCCTTGCCGTCCTCGACCTGCCAGACATAAGCACCGTCCGATCCCCACAGGATCGCCAGCGGGCTGACGGCGGGATAGGTCTCGCCGGGGAATTTCATGGTGATGGAGAACGACATGCCGGCGCGCAGCGAGTCGGCCGGGTTGGCGATCTTGGCCTTGACCTGGAGGGTGCGGCTCTTTTCGTCGATATGATTGTCGATCGCCGACACCGTGCCGGTATAGGCGTTGCTCTGATTGGCGATCGGCGTCGCCGTCAATTGCGCGCCGACCTTGACGGCGGCGGCGAAGCGTTCGGGCACCTGGAAATCGACCAGGATGGAGGACCGGTCGTCCAGCGTGGCGATCGCCGACTGGTTGGTCACGTAGTTGCCGGCCGAGATCGGCAGGATGCCGACGGTGCCCGATATCGGCGCCAGGATCGAGCGACGCTGCAGCGCAAGCTCGGCATCCTGAAGCGCCAGCTTGGCGCCGGCCAGCACCACTTCGGCATCGGCGACCGCGACCGGCGTGGCGGCGTTGGAGGCGCGCAGCGACTTGACGCGGTCGAGCTTGGCTTGTGCGTCCTGCAGGGCGAGCTTGGCCCGGTTCTGGGCAATGATCTCCGTCTCGGAATCGAGCGTGGCGATGATCTGCCCCTTGTCGACATGGCTGCCGGATTCGACCAGCAGATCGGCAAGGCGGCCCGAACTATAGGGATTGACGGTCACCGAGGCGTTGGCGCGGCCGGTGCCGATCGCCTGCAGGCGGTCGTTGATGGTGGCCGTGCCGGCAGGCAAGGCGACGACGTCGACCTGCCGGGGGCTATTGCGATTGCCAGCCTGTCTCGCGCCGGCCGCACTGTTTCCGGCCGGAGGAGTCGCCGCATAGGCCCAGTCTATCCCCCAACGCGCCAGCACTTCGGCAGCTCCGGGATAGAAGCGCGCCCAGGCAGCCGCAGCGACGACCACGATCACAAGCGCAACGACAATTTGCTTTGAGGTGCGCATCGACACTCCGGTTTCCAGGAATCGTCAGCCCCTTCCCGAAGGAGCGGCACAGCGATGGTACGGGCGGGCGGCGAAATCCGGCCACGCCGCACCTCGCATATCAGCGGTTTATGGCAATTATCACGCGATCGTGCACATTAAATCTCGGTAACGTGAAGTCGGGACACCCCGTCGGGACGGATGCGATTTGGCCGGGATCCGCCTAACGCAGGCCTTCCATCTCGCGGATGCGCCGGGCGCCGTCGGCCTCGAGTTGTCTTGTGACGGCGCCGATCAGCGTTTCGGCGACGACGAAAAGCGCCGCCGAAGAATCCCATGCGGAAGGCACGGCGGTTCGTCCGGCGATGACATGACGGGCAAAGCGGGCGATCGGCGACAGCCATTGATCGGTGAACAGTACGATCTGAACGCCGCGCTGGTGTGCCTTCTCGGCGAAGCGGACGAGGCTGTCCTGGTAGCGCCTGATGTCGAAGATCACCAGCACGTCGCGCTTGCCCATGTCGATCAACCTGTCGCGCCACATGCTCTCCTGTCCGGCAAGGTGAAAGACATCGGGCTGGATGACGGCGAGGTGGGCGGCCATGTAGCGCGCCAGGGGATCGGTGAAGCGGCCGCCGATCAGAAATGTCTTGCCGCGCCGCTCGGCAAGCCTGGTGGCAATGTCGGCAAGCTGCTTGTCGGACAGATGCCTGAAGGTCTCGCGCATGTTGTCGAGCGTCGCTTCCAGCATTGGCGATCCGGTGCCGCCGGGCGAGGGCGGATTGAGTGTGCGGGTTGCCGGCGACTGCAATTGCGCCGCCAGTTCATCCTGCAGGCTCGACTGGAATTCCGGATAATTCTGGAAGCCGAGCCGGGCGACGAAACGCAGGATCGTTGGCGAAGAGACGCCGGCCGCGTTCGAGAATTCGGCGACAGTCTTCAGCCCGATCATCGGGTAGCTGGCGATCAGCGTCTGGGCCGCTCGTCGTTCGCCGGCGGGCATGGTGCCGATGCGGTCGGCGATCAATTCGGCAATGTTGGAAA
>NZ_RZSJ01000518.1:0-4423 GCF_003998025.1 Mesorhizobium sp. M8A.F.Ca.ET.021.01.1.1 | reverse complement strand
GCTTCATTATCGCCACGCGGCCGTTGAGCGATATCGAGATCACGGCCACCATGTCTGGCAACCGGACATGCGTGACCTCGATGAACATCGGCAACTACTTCCGCCTCGCACCCGACAAGCGTCTGATCTTCGGCGGCCGCGCGCGTTTCTCGGCGACATCGGACCAGCGCTCCGACGCCAGGAGCGGGCAGATATTGCGGGCGAGCCTCGCGGCGATTTTTCCGCAACTCGCCAAGGTCGAGATCGACTATTGCTGGGGCGGGCTGGTCGACATGACCAAGGACCGCTTCCCGCGCGCCGGCTACCATGACGGGGTCTGGTACGCGATGGGCTATTCCGGTCATGGCGCGCAGCTTTCCACCCAGCTCGGCATGATCCTGGCCGATGCCATGCTCGGCCGCGAGGACCGCAATCCGCTGAAGGGGCTCGAGTGGCCTGCCATTCCAGGCTATTCCGGCAAGCCATGGTTCCTGCCGATGGTCGGCCTCTACTACAAGGCGCTGGACCGGCTCCAGTGACCACTGATCCGGCGGATGGGGTTTAGCCCAGCCCGCCCATATGGAAGCTTTTCATCTCGAGATATTCCTCGATGCCGGCCTGCGCGCCTTCGCGGCCGAGGCCGGACTGCTTGACGCCGCCGAAGGGTGCCACCTCCATCGAGACCGAGCCGGTGTTCAAGCCCACCATGCCGAACTCCAACGCCTCGCCGACGCGCCAGGCGCGTTTCAAATTCTCGGTGTAGAAGTAGGAGGCAAGTCCGTAGGGTGTGCCGTTGGCCAGCGCGATCGCTTCCTCTTCCGTCTCGAAACGGAAAAGCGGCGCGACCGGGCCGAACGTTTCCTCGCCGGCAAGCTGCATGTCCTTTGTGGCGCCCGTCAGCACCAGCGGCGCGACATACTGAGATCCTTCTGGCAGGGCGGCCTGCTTCTCAGTGACGATCGCAGCACCCTTGGCGAGCGCGTCCGCGACGTGGCGGTTGATTTTCTCGACCGCCGCCATGTTGATCATCGGTCCGATGACGACGCCGGGCTGCGTGCCGGGCCCCACCGTCATGGCGTTGACGCGAGCGGTGAGCTTCGCGGCGAAGGCGTCATAGACACCGGCCTGGACGACGATGCGGTTGGCGCACACACAGGTCTGGCCGCCATTGCGAAATTTCGAAACGAGCGCGCCCTCGATGGCGAGGTCGAGGTCGGCGTCGTCGAAGACGATGAAGGGGGCGTTGCCGCCGAGTTCGAGGCTGAGTCGCTTCACGCTGTCGGCGGCGCCGCGCATCAGCAGCGAGCCGACCCGCGTCGAGCCGGTGAAGGAGATCTTGCGCACTGTCACGTTCGCCATGATCTCGTTGCCGATTTCCGCTGGCATGCCAGTGACGATGTTGATGACGCCGGCGGGAATGCCGGCCCGTTCGGCGAGCACGCCGAGCGCGAGCGCCGAATAGGGCGTGAACTCGGACGGCTTGATGACCACGGTGCAGCCTGCGGCCAGCGCCGGCGCGACCTTGCGGGTGATCATCGCGTTGGGAAAGTTCCACGGCGTGATGATGCCGCAGACACCCACCGGCTCCTTCAGCACGATGATGCGGCGGTCCGGAGTGGGCGAGGGGATGGTGTGGCCGTTGATGCGGCGCGCTTCCTCCGCGAACCATTTGACGAAGGAGGCACCGTAGCGGATCTCGCCCTTGGCTTCGTCCAGCGGCTTGCCCTGTTCCGTGGTCAGGATCAGCGCCAGATCGTCGAGATGCGCCAGCATCAGGCCGTGCCAGGCTTCGAGCAGCGCCGCGCGTTCGGCGTTGGTCTTCTTCCGCCAATCCCGATAGGCGGAAGCCGCGGCTTCTATCGCCGCACGCGTCTCCGCGCCGGCCATGTCGGGCACTGTGCCGATTGCCGACTGGGTCGCCGGGTCGAGCACATCGACCGTCTTGCCGGAGCCGGCAGCAACCCACTTGCCGCCGATCAGGCCGGCTTCGCGAAATAGACTTTTATCGTTCAGGCTTTTCATCGGAAACGACCTTGCAATCAGGTGAGAGCGGCGTCGACGGCGGCCGTGATGGCCCCCGTTCTGTCCTTGCCGGGAATGGTGCCTATGCCGCGCGCGGTTGTCGCTTCGACGGCTTTCATGATGCGGCCAGCGGCGGCTGTTTCGCCAAGATGTTCGAGCATCATCGCGCCGGACCAGATGGTAGCGATCGGGTTGGCTATGCCGAGATGCGCGATGTCGGGCGCCGAGCCGTGCACCGGCTCGAACATCGACGGCGCCGAACGGTCAGGATTGATGTTGGCGGAAGCGGCGTAGCCGAGCCCGCCCTGGATCGCCGCGCCGATGTCGGTCAGTATGTCGCCGAACAGGTTCGAGGCGACGACCACGTCGAGGGTCTCGGGCGCCATGATCATACGCGCGGCGAGCGCGTCGACGTGATAGCTGGTGACAGTGACATCGGGATAGTCCGCCGCCAGCTTGCGCGTGATCTCGTCCCAGAACACCATCGAGTACTTCTGCGCGTTCGACTTGGTGACGGAAGCGAGCTTGCCGCTCCGCGCCCGCGCCTGTTCGAAGCCGAAGCGCAGGATGCGCTCGACGCCGGGGCGGGTGAAGATCGAGGTCTCGACAGCCACCTCGTCCAGCGTGCCTTGATGCACACGCCCGCCGGCGCCCGAATATTCGCCTTCGGTGTTCTCACGGATGCACAATATGTCGAAGCTTTCGGCCCGCAGCGGTCCCGTCACACCCGGCAGCAGGCGATGCGGCCGGATGTTGGCGTACTGCACGAATGCCTTGCGGATCGGCAGCAGTAGGCCGTGCAGCGACACCGAATCCGGCACTTCCGCCGGCCAGCCGACGGCGCCGAGAAGAATGGCGTCGAAACCGCGCAAGGTTCCGATGGCGTCTTCCGGCATCATGCGGCCGGTGTCCCGGTAGAACTTGCACGACCAGGGGAATTCGGTTCCGGCAAGTGCGAAGCCGGCATGGTTAGCAGCCGTCTGCAGCACGGACCATGCGGCGGCAGTCACGTCGATGCCGATGCCGTCACCGGGGATCAGGGCGATCGAATAGGACTTCATCGGCATCTCTCTAGAGGCTGATCAGGACGCTCTTGGTCCTGCGATTGGCGAGATAGGCCTCGCGGCCAAGGTCCTTGCCAATGCCGGAGCGCTTGTAGCCACCGGTCGGCAGGATGTGGTCGCGCGAGCGGCTGTAGCGGTTGACCCAGACGGTGCCCGCTTCGAGCTTACGTGCGAAGCGGATGGTGCGCGACAGGTCTGACGTGAACAGGCCGGAAGCCAGACCGTAGGTCGGATGGCTGGACAGCGCCAGCGCCTCTTCCTCGCTCTCGAAGGTCTGGACGGTCAGGACCGGGCCGAAGATTTCCTCGACGATGGCAGGATTGGCCTGGTCGACATCCGCGATCAGCGTCGGCTCGTAGAAATAGCCGGGATGGTCCATGCTATTGCCGCCGGTCAGGCATTCGCCGCCGGCCGCGACCGCGGCGCGCACGATGCTGTCGATACGCGCCCGCTGCCGTTCCGAGATGATGGGCGAATATTGCGTCGTCGCGTCCCAGGTCGGGCCGGGTCGCACCGCCTTCATCTTCTCCAGGATAGCGGCCGTCAGCCGGTCGGCGACGCGCTTCTCGACGATCAGGCGTGTCGCGGCCACGCAGGCCTGGCCGGCATTGAAGGTGACGCTGCCGGCGATCGCGGAGGCCGCCTTGTCGAGATCGGCATCGGCAAAAACGAGCTGGGGGCTCTTGCCGCCGAGTTCCAGCGTCATTGGTTTGACGCCGGTGCGGGCGACATTCTCCATGATAGCCGAGCCGGCGCGGGTCGAGCCGGTGAAGGAGACCTTGGCGATGTCGGGATGGCCGGTCAGCGCCGTGCCGGTGGTTGGACCATCGCCGAGCACCACGTTGATCAGTCCCGCCGGCAGGCCGGCTCTCACGGCGAGTTGCGCCAGATAGACGGCCGAGAAGGGCGTCATTTCCGACGGCTTCAACACAACCGCATTGCCGGCGGCCAGCGCCGGGCCGAGCTTCCAGCCGGCCATCGAGACGGGAAAATTCCAGGGCGTGATCGCGCCGACGACGCCATAGGGCTCGCTCATGATCATGCCGAGGCTAGCATCGTCGGTCGGCGCGAGCTCGCTGCCTTCCTTGTCGGCGAATTCGGCGAAGAAGCGGATCTGTTCGGCGGTGATGGCGATGTCGCCGGCGACGAGCTGGCCGACCGGCCGCGTCGAGCTCAGCGCCTCGATCCGGGCCAGCGTCTCGGCTTCCGCCTCGATAAGGTCGGCCCAGGCCTGGAGTGCCCTGGTGCGCTCGCGTGGCCGGACGCCGGCCCAGTTGCTGACCTTCAGTGCTGCCTTGGCGCTGTCCGCCGCACGCTCGATCAAGTCAGGGCCGGCTACGGGGCAGTCCGTATAGGAT
>NZ_RZSJ01000517.1:0-4428 GCF_003998025.1 Mesorhizobium sp. M8A.F.Ca.ET.021.01.1.1 | reverse complement strand
CGTCATGGGTTCCTGCACGGCTGGCGGCGCCTATGTGCCGGCGATGTCGGACGAGACGATCATGGTGCGCAACCAGGCGACCATCTTCCTCGGCGGACCGCCGCTGGTGAAGGCGGCCACCGGCGAGGATGTCAGCGCCGAGGATCTGGGCGGCGCTGATGTGCACACCCGGCTTTCCGGTGTCGCCGATCACTATGCACTGGACGACGAACACGCGCTCGCCATTTGCCGGCGCATCATCAAGAACCTGAATCGGAACAAAGCTGTAAGCCTGAAGTTACACAAAGCGATTCCGCCGCTTCATCCGGCGGATGAGCTTTACGGCATCGTCCCGACCGATCTGCGCCAGCCCTATGACGTGCGCGAGGTGATCGCGCGCGTCGTCGACGGCTCCGAATTCGATGAGTTCAAGCAGAACTACGGCACGACGCTGATCACCGGCTTTGCCCATCTCCACGGCATGCCGGTCGGCATCATCGCCAACAATGGCGTGCTGTTTTCCGAGAGCGCGCTGAAGGGCGCGCACTTCATCGAATTGTGCTGCCAGCGCAAGATCCCGCTGGTTTTCCTGCAGAACATCACCGGCTTCATGGTCGGCAGGAAATACGAGGCGGGCGGCATCGCCAAGGACGGCTCCAAGCTGGTGATGGCGGTTGCGACGGCCAGGGTGCCCAAGGTGACCGTCATCGTCGGCGGTTCGTTCGGGGCCGGCAATTACGGCATGTGCGGCCGCGCCTACTCACCTCGCTTCCTGTGGATGTGGCCCAACGCCCGCATCTCGGTGATGGGCGGCGAGCAGGCGGCGACGGTGCTAGCCATGGTCAAGCGCGAAGGCATCGAGCGCAAGGGCGGGGAATGGACCGCCGAGGAGGAGGCGAAATTCAAGAAGCCGATCCTGATGAAGTACGAGCATGAAGGCCACCCGCTCTATTCCTCGGCAAGGCTCTGGGATGACGGCATCATCGATCCGGCCCGGACACGCGAGGTGCTGGCGCTCAGCCTGTCGGCCGCGCTCAACGCCGAGATCGAGGAGACACGCTTCGGTGTGTTCAGGATGTGATGATGAGCGCCGCGGGCGACCGGATCAGCGTTCACACCGGCGACATCACCAAGCTGGCGGTCGATGCCATCGTCAACGCCGCCAACTCCTCGCTGCTCGGTGGCGGCGGGGTCGACGGAGCCATTCACCGCGCCGCCGGGCCGGAACTCGAATTCGAATGTCGCATGCTCAATGGCTGCAAGACGGGCGATGCAAAGCTGACCAAGGGTTATCGGCTGCCGGCCCGCCATATCATCCATACGGTCGGGCCGGTTTGGCAGGGTGGCGGCAAGGGTGAGGCAGAACTGCTCGCCTCCTGCTACCAGCGCTCGCTCGAAATCGCTTTTGCCAATGACTGCCGGACAATTGCCTTTCCAGCAATCTCGACTGGTGTCTACCGGTATCCGAAGGCTGAAGCGACTGCGATCGCGGTCCGAACGGTCGGCAGCTTCCTTGCACGGAACACATCGCCGGAAACCGTTACTTTCTGCTGCTTCGATGAGCCGACTTCAGAACTATACCGAAGAGCCATTGCTGCTCTGGAGGAAAGTTGAACTGTATGGACCAATCGATTCATCATCATAGCCAAATGAAAATTTCTACCGGCGAACTGGCGGCGGCACCGAATGTTCGCTATTGCTCACACTGGGTTGGGCAATTGGGCTGGGGTGAAAATGGTTCGGAAATATTGTCGCAAGCCGGCAGCGTCGATACTTGCCGGATTACTAATGTTCTCGGCGACCGGCATGAGCATGGTCAAATCGCTTGCAGGCAGAAAAGGCCACGTTCGTTTCCCGGTGCTGACCGGACTGCTTGTCGTAACGACAGTCGCCGCCGCGACGGCGGGTTCACTGGCGGGAAGCAAGGGAGACGTGCATTTTCCACCGACCATGGGCTCGGATCCGAAGAGCGAATGCAACGTGGCGTACAAAGCCTATATCGCGGCGGGCGGTCACTCGGCCTACGCCACGACCTTTTATTCGCGCGTTGTCGACCTCTACATCATCTGCGGGACGAAGCTCAACGCGCCGTCCCAGAAGGCCGCGGAAGAAATGGCGCTGCGCAACTGCCAGGCCGGCTTGACACGGTGGAAGCTCAAGACCGCGAGCGGCGGCTGCGCCATCTCGGCGTCGAAGTAGGCAGGGCCGAACGCCAGCTGGAGCACTCCCTTGGTAAGGGAGAGGTCGAGGGAACGTCTGCCAGCATAGGTCGGCAGGACAGCGTGCCTCTCGTGGGGGATATGTCCACTGAGGCGAGCGCGAAGCAAGGCCTGCGTCGCTCGAAGCAAATTCGCCGCTGGAGGCTCCATGTTTAGCAAGATCCTGATCGCCAATCGGGGCGAGATCGCTTGCCGCGTTATCCGCACCGCCCGCAAGCTCGGCGTGCACACCGTCGCCGTCTATTCGGATGCCGACGCGAGATCCCTGCATGTCGAAATGGCCGACGAGGCGGTCCATATCGGCCCCTCGCCTGTCGGCGAGAGCTATCTGCGCGGCGACAGGATCGTCGCGGCAGCGCTTGCAACGGGTGCCGAAGCGATCCATCCGGGCTATGGCTTCCTCTCGGAAAACCCTGACTTCGTCGATCAGGTCACAGCCGCAGGGCTCACCTTCATTGGCCCATCGGCCGCTTCGATCCGCGCCATGGGGCTCAAGGACGCCGCCAAGCGGCTGATGGAGAAAGCCGGCGTTCCGGTCGTGCCGGGCTATCATGGCGAGGCGCAGGAGATCGTGCTGCTTGCCTCGAAAGCCCGCGAGATCGGCTATCCCGTGCTGATCAAGGCGCGTGCCGGCGGCGGCGGCAAGGGCATGCGGCGCGTCGAGCATCCCGATGATTTTTCCGAGGCGCTGTCCAGCGCCCGGCGCGAAGCCAAGGCCGCCTTCGGCGACGACCGCGTGCTGGTCGAAAAATACGTCGACAAGCCACGGCATATCGAAGTGCAGGTGTTCGGCGACAATTTCGGCAATGCCGTGCATCTCTACGAACGCGACTGCTCGGCGCAACGCCGCCACCAGAAGGTGATCGAGGAGACCCCCGCCCCCGGCATGACGCCGGCCTTGCGCAAGGCGATGACGGAGGCGGCGGTGAAGGCCGCCAAGGCGATCAACTATTCCGGCGCCGGCACCATCGAGTTCATCGTCGACGCCTCGCAAGGCCTCAAGGCCGACCGCTTCTGGTTCATGGAAATGAACACCCGCCTGCAGGTCGAGCATCCGGTCACCGAGATGGTCACCGGCACCGATCTCGTCGAGTGGCAGTTACGCGTCGCCAGCGGCGAAAAACTACCGAAGACACAAAGTGAGATCGCGCTTTGCGGCCATGCCTTCGAGGCGCGCATCTATGCAGAGGACGCGGCCAAGGGGTTTCTGCCGGCGACGGGCACGCTGCACCACCTGAAATTTCCGGGCGTTGCCCCCGAGGGTGCCGCGATGCGCATCGAGACCGGCGTGCGGGCTGGCGATGCCATCTCGCCCTATTACGACCCCATGATCGCGAAGCTGGTCGTCCATTCCGGGGACAGGCAGGCGGCGCTGGAGGCGCTCCGCACCGCGCTCGCGCAAATCGAGATTGCCGGCTCCACCGTCAACGCCGCTTTTCTTGCCGCTCTTGCCGCCGATCCGGATTTTGCGGCGGGCGACGTCGATACCGGCCTGATCGGCAGACACCAGGAGATGCTGACGGCGGTCGCGCCGCCGACCGGCGAAGTCATCTCGGCTGCCGCGCTGGCGGCCTCGGGTGCCGGAGCATTGCCGTCGTCGGACGACCCCTGGTCGTCGCTTGCCGGCTATGCGCATTTCCACGGGGTTGCGCGGCGCATGCGGCTGAAGTTCGGCGACGAGGCCATCCTGGCCAAGGTTTCAATGCGGCCGGACGGACGCTTTCAGGTGGCGCTCGATGCGCCGTATGACAGCACCAATTCGCATGACCTTCGGGCCGTTCCCCGCCTCGCCCGCTGGCCTGGCCACATCACCGTGTTCGAAGGCGCTGTCGCCTATACTTTCACCGTGCCGGATCCCCTGGCCAGGAGCGATGAAGCCGCTGCCGCCTCCGGCAGCCTGCGCGCGCCGATGCCGGGTCTCGTCAAGCTTGTGCGCGTGGCGAAAGGCGACGCCGTGATCAAGGGACAAATTCTGCTGATCCTCGAAGCGATGAAGATGGAGCACACCATCGCCGCCCCGCATGACGGGGTGATCGCCGAGATCGCCGGGGAAGGGTCACAGGTCACCGACGGGGCGGTGCTGGTGGGGTTCATCGAGGACCAGAACGCGTCGACCGCCGCCACCGGCCGATAGCCGGAGCGCATCGCGGACCGCAAACAGAAATGGCCGGGACGAACCCGGCCATTTCGTTGGACTAGAGCGGTTCAGAGTTTGATAGAATCTCTGACC
>NZ_RZSJ01000516.1:0-4438 GCF_003998025.1 Mesorhizobium sp. M8A.F.Ca.ET.021.01.1.1 | reverse complement strand
GTCGGAGTTGCGTCACCGAAGAGCGCCAGGCGACGAACGGCACGAAGCTGAGGCTCAACAACCCGAGCACGAGATCGGTGCTGATCAACAGATAGGCGCCGACGCCGATCAGCACGCCGAGCAGCACCACGCGCAGGATGCCGGTGGAAAAGAACATGCGCACGCCGTCGAGGTCGAGCAGTCCGAGTGTGATGAGATCGCCGGTATGGACCTTGTCGTGGAAGGAAAAGCTGAGCCGCTGGATCTTCTCGTAGAAGGCGAGCCGCAGCTCATAGCCGGTCTGATGGCCGACGGCCTCGCCATAGTAGTTCTGCGCCATGGTGAAGAGGCCGCGCAGGATGCTGACGGCCAGCAGTGTCAAGGCCGTATTCCAGAGCGCCTGCTCGGCCGCGGTGCCGGCCCCCGCGGCCATCACGCCTTGCGCCTGATCGATGGCGCGCCCAAGGAGGCGCGGAATGAAGAGCTGCAGCGTCGCAGCGATAAAGGTCGAGACGAGGGTGATGGCAACCTGCCAGGGATGGCGTAGCGTCATGCGCACGATGCGCAGCAAGGTGCTGAGGCCCTTGCCCCAGGAGGCTTCCGCCACATGGGCAAATGATTTGCCGCGCCTGGCCGCGCTGGTTGCATCCGTGTGCAAGGAAAATACCCAGACCGATCCGGACATTAGCCCGAACGAATGTAGCAGACTCAATCAGATAGCCGGATTTTACGCGCGTCCGGCTTGCCCGTACAAGGGGCCAATGGCGACATCGCACTGTACCTGAAAGGGGTGCCGCGTGCCTTCTCGGCCATGGCCATCAGGGCCTGATCGGCGGCGCGGTCACCGGCAAGATCGTGTCGCAACTCGCTGCTGGTCTGCCGCCGGTGATCGATCTCACGCCGTTCCGGGCGGATAGGGTCGGAGTGTTCAGCGCCTGCTCCACCAGCGGGCCTTCCGTCCTGCATGAAGGGAACGACGTGACCGCGACCACAGACACACACGCCGTTGAGTCGATCGATCCGCAACGCGCCTACGCCGTCCTGGTCTGCGATCTGATCGGCCTGCGCTTCGACGCTGACGGAAAACCGGACCCTTCGGAGGTGCGGGCCCATATCGAAGCCAAGGGCGGCCGCTTTCATGCGGCCGGACTTGGCGACAAGGCCGCTCTCGAACGCGGGCGCGTTCATTTCTTCTACCAGCCGGATCTCAGCACTCACGAAGAGCTGATCGAAGCCGCCAGCGACGGACGCTATGATGCCGTCATTGCCGCCGCGACCTTCCTGCCCGCCGAAACCGTCTTTCCACTGGCCGGCGTGCGGATCGGCGCCGGCACCGGCAATATGGGCTCGCGCTCCTGGGGTGGCGGCAGTGGCGAGGGCGGCACCGCGGTGCTGATGAACACGCCGGGCATCAACAGCCGCGCCACGGCGCAGATGGTGATGAAGGCGATCCTGAAAGTGCTGCCGGATCTCCCGGTCGACACGCTTCACGGGCGTGTCGCGCGGGGCGCCTTCGACACCGGCAGGGAGCTGCGCGATTTCCCCACCGAAAAGCTCGAAGGCAAGACCATCACGATCATCGGCTACGGCAATATCGGCCGCGAAGTGGCCAAGCTGGCTCGCGCCTTCGGCATGCGCGTGGTGATCCACGCGCGGCCACGGCACCGCGGATGGATAGAAGCCGAGGGCTTTGCCTTTGCCGCGGACCTTGTCGAGGCGGCCGGAGGCGCCGATGTGCTCAGCGTTCACGTTGGCCTGGGCAAGCAGGATGCGCAGACCGGCCGCTACGCCAACGCCGGGCTCATTGGCGCGGACGTCTTGTCCCGCATGAACAAGGGCGCGGTGCTGGTCAACTACGATCGCGGCGAGCTTGTCGATGTCGGGGCTCTTGATGAAGCTCTGAATACAGGCCGGCTACGCCACGCCGCCATCGATGCCGACCTGTTCAGGGATGCCTCGACCGGCCGCCTGTCCGGGCCGATGCTGCCTTATCTCGGCCTCGTCGAGAAGCATGGCGCCAGGCTTGAGCTCCTGCCGCACGCTGCCGCCGATACGGACCACCCGTCGCGCGTCGCAGGCGCCAAGCAGGCTGTCGACCAGATATTCGATGTCATCTGCCGCAAATCGGTAACGAATGCGAAAGGCACGGTGCCGCAAGGCTACCTTTCCCTTGGCGCCACCACGCCTCCAGGCATTGGACCTGTGACGGCGGATCACCTTTTGAAACTGACCTCCAGCGACTGCGCCGAACTGGCGGATCTCTGCGATCGGCAAGGCCGTCTGTGGAAGGCTCTTTCCGATACCCCGCCTGCCGAGCGAGGCGCGATTGTCGTCGAACAGGGCGACGAGCTTGTCCGGTTGATCGACCGCTTCTGCCTTCTGGCCGAGAACCTCAATCTGAGGGGACCTTTTCAGAAATAGTCCGGAGTTCTCAGTCCTGGGGACCGGCCACCATACGGGCGATCCGCGTCATGTCGGCGCTCATCTCACGATCGTCGTCGAGCGGGCTGACGAGCGCACGCACCGCAGCAAAGGTGCGCTGGGGTCCTTCGCCCATGCTGTCGACGACGCCGCGCAACTCCACGCCCGTGGCCGCGAAGATCAGTTCCATCGCAACGAGATAGCGCAGGCGTTCGACAATCTCGGCGGTCTTGGCCACCACGCGCGGCGCCATCGACGACTGGTCCTCGATCCCATCCGAAACGGCCAGCGGGCTGAGTGACATCGGATTAGCGAGATGCCGGATTTCGGCTTCCAGCGCGGCGAGTGGCTTCTGCAGTTCCGCATAGCCCTGGCGGCTACCGCCCCTGGCCGACAGGAAGCGCGGCAGCTCGGCAATTGTCGGCGACATCAGCTTCATGCAGCGGTTGGCGGTGCCCACCGCGCAATGCGCGAGCGCCTGGCCGAGCTGTTCCCAGGCCAGCGTCATGGCAGTGAGGTCGAAATTGCCGTTCGAGACGACGCGTTCGTCTTCGGGCAGGATCACCGGGTTGTCGCCGGAATGGGTGAGTTCGATCTCCGTCGCGAGCTTCGCCTGTTCGAACGCGTTGAGCAGGCCGCCCCAGACTTGCGGCACACAGCGATAGCTGAGCGGATCCTGAAGCCGCCGCGCCGCTCTGTCCTTCCACAGGCCGCTTCCGGCGAGTTCCGCGCGCAGCCGTGCGCCGATCTCGCGCTGGCCGAAGGCCGGCCGCGCGGCCAGGGCATCCTCGTCGATCGCGGTCAGCGAAGAACGGAACGCCTCATAGTTGAGCGCCACCGCGGCCAGCGCCCAATCGATGAGATGGGCGACATCCTCGAGACACAGGCATGCCGTGCCGGTCGACAGGCTGTTGGCGACGATGATGGCGTGGCCGTCCTTCTCGCGCAGGTCAAGCGGTTCGAGCCCGGCCAATGCGAGCGCCTCGGCCGACGGCATGATCCTGCCCTGGTATTCGGTCTCGCCGTCGCCGCGCAGCGCTCGCGCCATGTGGCCAAGATGGGCAAGGTCCGCCGCGCCGATCGATCCCCAGGTGGGGATCACCGGATGGACGCCGGCGTTGAGCGCCGCCACGAGGCCCATGACCACGCGTTCGGAAGTGCCGGTGCCGCCGGCGGCCATGCCCGAAATGCGCGCCGTCATCAGCGCCCGCACCGCCTCGGTCGGCAGAGCAGGGCCGATGCCCATGCTGTGGCTGAGCGGCACGCTGTGCTGGAAGCGATCAGGTCGGCCTGCGCGAGCGGCGTGTCGACACAGGCGCCGAGGCCTGTCGTGACGCCATACATCGGCTTGCCGAGCTCAGTCAGGTGCTCGATGAGCGCGCGGCTCGCCCGGATGCGGCGCATCGCCTCCTCGCCCAGCATCAGCCGCGCACTGCGCCGCGCGATCTCGGCGACGTCAGCCGCGCCAAGCGGCTTGGCGTCGAGCAGTATCATTCGGGCTGTCATGTCTCGCCTGTATCCCGTGACCAGAGGCCCGGACCAGCGGCGCGGCGGGCGTCACCATTTGTGGCGGCATGCCGGCTGGACTGCAAGCCATTCCCATTATGGCAGCGATGAGAAGGCAGGCGAAGGGACCAGGATTTTGCGATTACGCCGATCGCTCTGCGACAGCGTCCGGCACCACCACCAGCTTGCCGACAAAATCCTTTGCGACGAAATCGGCCTGCGCGTGGTGGAAATCGGAGAGCTTGTAGACGCCACCGACCAACGGTCTGATCTTGCCCCCCTCGATGTAGCGAACGATGCGACGGAAATCGGCACGCGTGCCCTGGCTCGAACCATGCAGTTGCAGCTGCTTGAGATACATGGTCCTGAGGTCAAGCTGGACGACCGGGCCTGCAATCGCGCCGGCCGTGGTATAGCGGCCCTCGGGTCGCAGGATGCGCAGCAGGTCGTTGAAGATCGCGCCGCCGACGAGATCGGCGACCACGTCGATCGGCTGGCCGCCGGTCGCTTCGGTCACGGCTTGCGGCAGGTC
>NZ_RZSJ01000515.1:0-4456 GCF_003998025.1 Mesorhizobium sp. M8A.F.Ca.ET.021.01.1.1 | reverse complement strand
AGCCATGTCTGCCTGCTCGGCGAGCGCGAGCAGGCAGACATGGCTTGCATGCCAACCGTCGCTTTCCAGATGCCAGATGGTCTTCGGCCATAGGTCGAGGAACCGGTCCTTGTCGACCGGCACCCTGTTCAGCGGCACATGGGCTTGGCTGGCGGTGCGCTCGGCGTCATCGGCTTCGCTGTGGCCAATGCCGGGATCGACGACATAGGCCGTCATCTCCGGCCTGAACCGTTTGGCCAGCGTGGTGACGAGACCAGAATCGACACCGCCGCTGCAGGCCGCGGCCAGGCTGGTATCGGCGATGCAATGGAGCTCGACGCTGTCCTTGATCAGCGCTTCCAGCGTTGCCATGTGCTCGGCGTCGCTGGCCGTATCGCCAACGATGCGGGCGGGGTCGAGCGCATCGAGGACATGCCAGAAACAGCGCTTCTCAATGCCGGCATCGCTGATCTTCCACAGGCCTGCCGGCGGCAGCCGCTCTATGCCCTGGAACAGGCTGGAACAGGAGTCACGGCTCTGCCAGGCAAGGCGCAAGGTGATCTCGCGCGCATCCACGCTCCGTGCAACGCCATCGCAGGCCAGGATCGCCTTGTCCTCGGAGGCGAACAGGATTCGCTCGCCCGTCTCGGCCACCGACATCGGCTTGATGCCGAGACGATCGCGCGCGAGCCACAGGGCGCCGGCACGCGCGTCGAAATAGGCGATGGCGAACATGCCGTCGAACATCGGGATCGCCTTGTCCGGCCCCCAGTGATGCAGCGCTTCGAGAACCACCTCTGTATCCGAGACCGTCCGGAACCGCCTGCCCTCAGCCTCCAGCGCGTCCCGCAGCGAGCGATAATTGTAGACCTCGCCATTGTAGACCAGCACGCCCTTGCCACAGGCCGTGAGCATGGGCTCGCGCGCCTGCGCGGACAGATCGATGATCGACAGCCGCCGGTGACCGAGCGCCAGCCGGCCCTCGTTCCAGCTGGCATGGTCGTCGGGCCCGCGATGGGCCAGCGCCTGCATCATGCTGTTGACGTCGGCGATGTCGCCGCCGCTGATCGGATCGCGTTTGCGCCAGACGCCGGCTATGCCGCACATGGCGTGCCGGCCGGTCTGGGCTGGTCCGGGGTTCTGCGAGAAGCCATTGGGACAAAACGATCGCCTGGCCGGGAGTGGCCAACACGGCAATCTAGCCGGAACCGGTTCAACCGCAAGCGGGCCGCCGCTTTCAGGGCATTCCGAAGGGAAGCCGCACCGTCCCGGAAGGTTCCAGATCAGAAACCGTTCTGGATGCGCTCGAAGATGACATTGGTAAAAGCCGATATCTGGCCGCCGATGAAGGGACCCGTAAGCGCCACCACCAGCATGATGGCGACGATCTTCGGCACGAAGGTCAAGGTGATCTCCTGGACCTGCGTCAGTGCCTGGATGAGCGCGATGCCGATGCCGACCGCCATTGCGACCAGCACCACCGGCGCGGAGGCGGTCAGCACCGTCCACACCGCATACTGGACGATGTCGAGAGCGTCGGCCTCATTCATGTGGCGGTTGGCCTAGCTCGCCGGCTTGATCGACACGCCCGCGCCGACGGGGACCGTGGTGCCATCCTGCAGCACTGCGATCAGTCCGTTGCTGCCAAGCGTCACCGACGCCACCGTGCCCGTGGTCTTGCCATCGGCCGAGGTGATGTTGCGGCCTATGAGAGCGTCGGCCTGCGACAGCGCCGACGACTGCATGATCTGGTCGAGCTTGGTGTTGGTCTGAACCGACTGCTCGACCTGCGAGAAGGTGGCGAGCTGGGCGACGTACTGCGTCGAATCCATCGGCTTGGTCGGATCCTGGTTCTTCATCTCGGCGATCAGAAGTTTCAGGAACGAGTTATAGTCGACGGCGGTCTTGGCGGTCTGCGTGGTGGTCTGGTTGGCGCCAACCGGTATCGAAGTCGTCATGTCCACGGTCATTAGTATCGTGCTCCCACGGCCAGCGGGCGCGCGGCGCCCGGAACGTCGTCATTGCCGCCAAGCGCGCGGCGTTCGAGAGGATAAAGCGAACGGATCGCCTTCAAGGCCTCGTAGATGTGATCCTCGCCGACCATGCGGTCGACCTGTTTCAGCGCGTTGCCGATCTCGGCGTCTTCGAAGCTTGCAATGAGCAGCGGCAGCGAGTGGCGGAACATCTCGCGCGCTTCATCGGCACCAGCGGGATTCATCAGCATGACCTGCACGATGAAATAGAGCTGCCGCAATGGCGTCGACGCCTCGTCGGCCTGGATCACGTGGCTCTCGAGCAGGAACTGCACGTCGTTCATCAGCTCGACGGTGACCTTGCGGTCGACGCGGATGACCGCACCGTTGATGTAGATCTTCTCGTTGGGCTTCAGTGATATCTTCAGCGTGTTGGTCATTGAATGCCGTCGCGGATGATCTGGGATACTTCGATCAGCCCCTCGAAATTGTCGGTGCGGCCCTGGCGGATGTCCTCCGCCTCGCGCAGCAGCCACAGGCCGATGGAAATCAGGTTGGCGCGCAATTCCTTGGGGAGCGCATTGTCGCTGGAGCCAAGGTCTTCGACGAAGACGGTCCAGACGCGATTGGTGAAATTCAGTGCCTCCACGGCCTCCATCGAATCCCGGCCGGCCGCCGCAGCAGCCGACAGCATGTCGATCGAGCGGGTCAGCAGCTCGCGCTCGCGGTCCTTGGCGTCCGTGACGGAGGTGCTTTGGACGTCGGCGTAGGAGAATTGGTACATCGTTGGCTCTACCGTTCCGGTTCAGAGTGCTTTCAGGTCAGGTAATTCAACAGGCTGAGCTGCTGCAGGCGCGCCGTCAGAGCAAAGGACGTCTCGATATGCTGCGTCAGGTCGGCGACGCGGGTCGCGGCTTCCGCCGGATCGACTGCTTCGAGATCCAGAATGTGCCGTTCGAACAGGTCGATCTGCGTTTTCATACGGTCGCTGGCGTCGGACACGCGCTTCTGGACGATACCGGTCTGGGATTGGACCTGCGCGATGCCGCTCAGCGCCTCGCCGACCAGTTTCTGCGAGTGGTCGATGATGCTGTCCTTTGCCGCCTGGCTGATATTGGTGGACATCAGGCTGGAGACCATGGCCGCCGCCATGGCGAGCTTCCTGATGCCGTCGTTGTTGGCGCCGGTCGAGGTCTCGGTGGTTTCGTTGAGCGCGATGCGGCTGACGATCTGCTGGTCGGTGGCATTCGACATGTTGGTCTGCCAGCCCGCGCCGAGGAACTGCGGCGTGACATAGTTGGTGATGAAATCGTCCATCTGGGCCGCGGTGATGTTGGCCGCGAGCGGGTCAGCGGGCGTGAAGCCGAATTTGGCGACGAAGGAGGCGTCGAAGGCAGCCTTGGCGGGAGAGCCGGCGGCGGTGAAATCGTTGATCGGCTTGACGTCGGTGTTGGTGCCAGCGAACAGATATTCGCCGTTGACGCTCGTGTTGAGGATCGACGTAAGCTGCTGGATAGTTGTCTGGCCGGTCGATTGGGTCAGGCTGTCTGAGTTGTCGCCCGACGATGCGGTGGTCAGGCTGGACAGGAAAGTCTGCGCGACGTTGGAGAGCTGGCCGAGCGAGGTCTGGGTCGACGAGAGCCGGGCGGCCACCAGTCCGTTGGAATCGACAATGACGTTGAGCCGGTCGAGGTCGCGCGAAAAGGTAACGGACTGGGCGGTACGTCCACCAAGTGCCAGACCGACATCGGCGACCTTGCCGGTCGAGGACTCCTTCGTGGCTTTGACGAGATCGGCTTGCATGCGCATCTGCTGATAGCGCATGGCATTCGTAAGGGCAGCAGAGGAGACGAAGGTCATGGCTTATCCCACCGCGTTCAACAGCGCCGTCATCATGTCGTCGACGGTCTTCATCATCCGGGCGGATGCCTGATAGGTGTGCTCGAGATCGAGCATCAGCGACATTTCCTGATCGACATTGACGCCGGTTGCGTTGGACAAGGCATCGGCACTGCGCTGTGCCAGGGCTTCCTTGGCGTCGGCGGCGGTCGAAGCCTGCTGACGAATGCCCTGCAACCAGCCGATCGAATTGGCGGCGTAGTCGGCAACGCTGGAGGTTGCCGAAATCCCGGCCGAGGGATCGAACGTCATCGGCTTGTCGAGCTGGTCGCCATAGGCGACCAGAAGATTGGAGTATGAAGGCCCGCCAGTGGTGTTGGCGACGTAGGCGGCGCCGTTGGCGCCCCCATCGCGCAGCAATGTCGGGTTGCCGCCGGCGCTGGGGTCCATCGCGGCATTGATCTTGATCGTTCCAGCAAGGCCATCGACGAGCGTGCCTGCGGCTGGCACCGCCGGTGCGCCCGGCCAGGTGAACAGGCCGGCCGCGTTGGGCATCGACGGTGCGGTTTCGGCAAAGGCGGTGATCAGGCCGCGCGCGGTTTCGTCGAGCTGGCTCTGCATGGTCGAGGCGACGCCGTCACGCAATTGCAGCAGGCCGGCAATCG
>NZ_RZSJ01000514.1:0-4457 GCF_003998025.1 Mesorhizobium sp. M8A.F.Ca.ET.021.01.1.1 | reverse complement strand
CACCCACCGCCTCCGCCGAGCCTATCGGCGCCGGGGGACTGGAGCCGGTGCGCGGCGCAAAGGCCCTCGGCAACGCGCCGGCGGCCGACGCGAGCCTCGGCACGGTGATCGGCTTCGCCGCGGAACCCGGCCGTCCGGCGCTCGATGGCGCCGCTGGCGAAAACAGCCCCTATGCGGCGGCCCTGCTGCGCCATCTCGCGGCGATGAAAGGCACCGAGTTCGGCTCGGTCATGCGCATGGTGACGGAAGAGGTCTATCTCGACACCAAGGCGAAGCAGCGCCCCTGGGTCAACGAAAGCCTGCGCCGGCTGCTCTATTTCGGTGTCGCACCGCCCGAACCGACCGGCGACGACGGGCTGATCACCGGCGAGCGGCGGCAGTTGCTGCTGACCATTTCCGAGCTGCCCGATCCCAAGCGGGCACAGGTGGAGCTGGCGTCGCTACAGGAAGGCGTCCCGCTCGACGCGCTTTACGGCGTGCTGAGGGCGCTCGGCACGGAGAAGATCCCGGAAGATCCGGCTGACCTGCGGAAAGTGCTCGATGCCCAGGCTGAGCGTCTGAGGAAGATGATGTCCGAGCGCGCAGCGTTGCGCACCGACGATCCGGAGATCAAACGCCTGGTCGCTTCCGCCGACAAGGCCATCGGCCAGGGCGCGATCGCCACGGCGCGAAAATTCCTCGATGATGCCGTGGGGCGGGTCGAAGCGACCAATGACACGGTCGACAAGGCTGAGGAATTGATCAAGCAGAAGCGCATCGCGGATGCCGCGATCTACGCCAAGCGGGCCGACGCCTCGGCGCTGGTCTTCGACTACAAGTCGGCCGCCAATGACTATGCCAAGGCGTTCTCGCTGGCCGAGAAATGGGATGACAAGCTGCGCTGGAACTACAAGAACCAGGAGGCGGAAGCACTTAATTCCTATGGCTACGCCACCGGCGACCTGGATGCGCTGCGGCACGCGATCGAAGCTTATCGCGCCATCTTGAACTTCATTCCCAATGGCGAACAGAATCGCGACTGGGCCATCACCCGCAACAACATGGCGGTGGTGCTGCAGAACATCGGCGAGCGCGAGACCGAGACCGCGCATCTCGAAGAGGCCGCGCAGATCTTTCGCGATTCGCTTGCCGTGTTCGAACATGTGAAGGACGACCTCAACTGGGCCGCCGCCCAGAACAATCTCGGCAATGTGTTGTTGAAGATCGGCGAACGCGAAAGCGACCCGAAGCGCTTGAACGAGGCGGTGGCGGCGATGCGCGCCACGTTGGAGAAGCGCCCGCGCGACAAGGTGCCCCTCGACTGGGCGTCCTCGCAGAACAATCTTGGCCTCGCGCTCTATGCGCTCTCCGAACGTGAACCCGGCGGCGAACATCTGGCCCAGGCGGAAGCGGCCTACCGGCTGGCGCTCGAGGAATATACGCGCCAGAAAACGCCGGTCGAATGGGCGATGGTCCAGAACAATCTCGGCAACACGCTTGTGACGCTCGGCATCCAGCTCAACGACAAGGCCAGGATCAACCAGGCCGCCGACGCCTTTCGCGCCGCGCTCGAAGTGCGAACCCGCGACACATTCCCGGTCTCCTGGGCCACCAGCCGGCTCAACCTCGGCAATGCGCTGAGTGGTGTCGCCCGTTTCGACATGGGCACCGGCACGCTTGAAGAGGCGGCGGCAGCCTATGACGATGCGCTGACGGTGTTCACCAGGCAGCGCTTCTCGATGGACTGGGCGTCTGCGCAGAACAATCTCGGCTCGATCTACCAGACGCTTGGCCAGCGCACCCGCGACGCATCCAGGCTGGAGCAGTCGGTTGCGGCATTCCAGGCGGCCCGCCAGGTCTATGTCAGGCGGAAATTCCCGCTTGACTGGGCGATGAGCTACTACAATCTCGGCAACACGCTGCAGCTTCTCGGCGGCGTGACGGACAAACCCGAACACTATGGCGAGGCGGTCGACGCCTACCGCAACGCCTTGCGCGAATACCAGCGTGAAACCAATCCGCGGCAATGGGCGCTGACCCAGGCCGGCCTCGGCTCGACGCTGCACTGGTTGAGCATGAGCAATGCCGACCCCAAGACCTTGCGGGATTCGATCGCCGCGCGCCGTGCGGCGCTCGAAGTGCTGACCATCGAGACCGCGCCGGTCGACTGGGCGAACGCGCAGAACGGCATCGGCATGAGCCTGCTCAACCTCGGCAACATCGAACGGACCGGCAAATATCTCGACGAGGCCGAGGCGGCTTTCACGGCGACGCTGAAAGTGTTCACCAGGGAAAGTCAGCCCATGCAGTGGGCCTTCGAACAGAACAATCTTGGCGACATCCATTGGAACCGCGCCAGCTATGGCGGCGGCAAGCCGGAATATCTCAAGGCGATCGCGTTCTTCGAGAACGCCAAACAGGGCTTTACCGAAGCCGGCTACACAATCCCGATCCCGCTGACCGACCAGAAGATCGATCTGGTGAAGCAGCAGCTCGCCAAAAAGTGAGGCTTGAGACGCGACCGGCGCCCGGCTTGTCTTTGTGCCCGCTTTCCAATCCCTATATGCGAATGGTTGGAGCCCGATACGGACTCATGGAAGGGTGGCGATGATCCGGTTAGCCTTGGCGTTGTTCCTGCTTGTCGTCCCCGCCGCCGCGCACGCGACCGACGCCGGCTGGGCGCTGCTGCGCGATGGCGGCCATGTGGTGCTGCTGCGCCACGCCATGGTCACCGGCACCACCGACCCGGCCAATTTCGACATCGGCAATTGCGCCACCCAGGTCAATCTGTCGGCGCGCGGCAAGCAGCAGGCAAGCAAGATCGGCGCCCTGTTTGCCGCCCGCGCGGCTCCCATCGAGCGCATTCTGTCCAGCCGCTACTGTCGCTGCCTCGACACGGCGCGCACCGCCTTCGAGGCCGAGCCGGAACTGTTCGCACCGCTCGACCTCCTGAAGGGCGACGATGCACAGAAAGCAGCGCAGATCGCCGCCATCATGAAGGAAATCCGCGCTTATTCCGGGTCCGACAATCTGATCATGGTCACCCATCTGGAAGACATCGTGGCGCTGACCGGCATCTCGCCGCGCGAAGGCGAAGCCGTGGTGGTCGAACCGCAGGGCGACGGCCTTCGCGTGCTCGGCCGCGTCGCTTTCTAAACGTGGCCCGACCCGGCTGATACATCGGAGAGCAGCGATGCATCGATGCGAACTTTCCACGTCTCGATCATGCCTGTGAACGCATCCTCCGTCAGTTCGGACAGATACGACCTGCCGGCCTCGCTTAACGCCGTCAAAGTATAGGAAATCAATGCCTCGGTGTCTCCGCTGGTTACCTGGCGGCAGGCCACGTCAACAAATCCGAACCGCGAATCCGGCGTAACCCTCACATAGCGAACCTGATGGATCCGTGGATCCCAATGCGTACAGGCCCAAAGCGTTGTCTCGTCGCCGTGAGTAGTCCGGAAGACCATGCCTTGCCGCGTTTCTAGCGCTTTGCGGGTGCAGAAACTCCGGATCCCAGCCCGCTACCCACAAGCTCTCGCCGATCGGCGAGAACAGCGGGAAGACGCGGTCGACCGGACCGAAGAGCACGATGCTATGACTGCGTTCAAGATGGCTCGTCATTCGCTTTCCCTTTCCATTCAATCAGAGGATGGCGCTTCAGCCAGACCGTGGCTGTCCGCCGCGCCAAGTTCCAGCCCGTAGATGCGCTTCAGCTGGCTGATTGTGTCGAGCGTCTCGGGCGAAAACGGCGTCTGCCCTTCGAAAGCGTGCAGGACGATGCCTTCAATGAGATCGCCAAGGCTCATGTCGCGATGCTCGGCCAATGCCTTGAGCACCTTCACCAATCGTTTTTCCAGACGAACCCCGGTCTGCACGCGTTCTATATCCATAATCTATATTGTACCACGGTACATTGGTACAGGCAACTGCCGACAGGCTGAAGTTGCTGAAATGTCACTGCCGGAATAAGCCGCAAATCCGCCGCCACAATGTCGCTTGCGACAACCCGTCGCAGGGGCTATAGGCGCGCTCCCGGTCACGAGAACCGAAGTGAGCACAGCGGTTGGAGCTTTCGTCTCCGCCCGTGCAGGCGGCTTTGCCGCCCTGTATACGGCGCCGCTTTGGGGATTGGGATCGCGGATGTAGCTCAGAGGTAGAGCACCGGATTTGGGTCCGGAGGTCGCAGGTTCGAATCCTGCTGTCTGCACCACGGATAGCTCAGTTTGGTAGAGCATCAGATTTAGGTTCTGATTGTCGAAGGTTCGAATCCTTCTCCATTGGCCTGATAAGCCAGCACCCTGCCACGGTGTTATCTGAAAAACGGTCCGGGGACTGGAATGCTGAAGACTTGACGGACGGCCGAAGCCTTCGGGCCAAGGCCGGATCGAAAGGTCCGATGCCATCGGCTCGCGGCCAGGCTGGCGGTGATGGGCAAGGCGCAGCGTCGCCGGCGAAGGAGGCCAAGGCCTCCGGCG
>NZ_RZSJ01000513.1:0-4468 GCF_003998025.1 Mesorhizobium sp. M8A.F.Ca.ET.021.01.1.1 | reverse complement strand
GGTAAAGGCTGGGCTTCTTGGTCTTGGTTTTGGTGCGCGTGATAACGGCCGTCCCGCGGCCGGCCTCATTGCCGTCGCCGCCGCCGTTTTGCATCCGCGCCACTCGTCTCGTGGCAGTCAAACCGATCGTCACGTAATCCTGCCTCTTCGAATCCTCATGCGAGTTCGACATGTAGGTGTTCGATGGACGATTTTAAGCCCTTCTGGTTAGCTGACAATATGGCTAGGTGACCAACTTGGCGGATTTTCGCATTCGTGAAGCGCTACGCTGTCGCGGATCGGAAACTGGCATGAAAAAACCCGGTCGCGTTTCCACGACCGGGTTCTGCCCCACCCACGAAGGGCCGGATCTTGAAAATTGTCGGGCGAAAATTACTTCGCCTTGGCAACGATCGATTCGAACGGCTTGTAGGCTTCCTTGGCGAGTTCGGCATAGAGGTCGCCAATCTTGGTGGCCTCGGCGACGAACGCCTCGTAGGACTGCTTGGCATAGTCGGACTGGATCTCGATCGCCTTGTCCAGCGACTTGGCCGAGAACAGCTTCTCGAACGCGGCGCTGCCGGCTTCGAAGCTCTTCTTGGTGTATTCGCCGGCCTCGGTGGCGATCGCCTGCGCGCCCTTGGACAAAGAGGCGAAGCTCTTCAATCCGGTGTCGGCGAACTCCTTGCCGTACTTGCTGAAGTCCTCATAGGTCTGGGTCATTTCATACTCTCCCTGGACGGTTGAAGCGCCCTGCCCCGAGCGCCGTTGTGCAATGCATGATAATATATTGTGCGCCGCACAAAAGTCAAGAATTCAAGGGCTCGCCACCCCGCCGGCACCGGCAATGGCTAAAATTCGAATAAAGGAAGGCTCAAACCACCAGAAAATGGTGAACGCGGCGGTTACCATAAACGGATTGGTAACGCTGCCCCGCTAGCTTGGCCGGAAGCGAGGCAGGATCCCTTTGCCGCCTCCAGCGCAACGAGAAATTCAAAGGAACTACCAGTGCGTCAGGCGTTGTCGGGCATCGTTTCCAAATCCGCGTCCCCTCTCAAAACGATCATGATCCTCGCCATGGCGATGACATTCGTCGTCGCGGATGCGGCATCGTCGCTCGCGGCAAAGTCAGCGGCCATCGTCGTCGACGCCAAGACCGGCAAGGTGCTCTATTCGGCAAACGCGGATGGCCGGCGCTATCCTGCCTCGCTGACCAAGATGATGACGCTCTATCTGACCTTCGAAGCGATGGCGAAGGGCAAGATCAGCAGAAACTCGCCAGTCGTGTTTTCGGCCCATGCCTCCGCCGAGGCACCGACCAAACTGGGCGTAAAGCCGGGCGGATCGGTCACGGTCGAGACGGCGATCCTGTCGATAGTCACCAAGTCGGCCAACGACTCGGCGACCGCGCTTGGCGAAATGATCGGCGGCAACGAAACCAATTTCGCCCGCATGATGACGGCCAAGGCGCGGCAGCTCGGCATGGACGGCACCGTCTTCCGCAACGCCAACGGCCTGCCGGATCCGGGGCAGTTCACCACCGCGCGCGACATGGCCACGCTCGGCATCGCGCTGCGGGAACATTTCCCCCAGTACTACGGCTATTTCGCGCAGCGGTCCTTTCTCTACGGTCGCCAGCGCATCAATGGCCACAACCGCCTGCTCGGGCGCATCAAGGGCGTCGACGGCATCAAGACCGGCTATACCCGCGCCTCCGGCTTCAATCTCGTCTCGTCCGTTAATGACGGCAACCGCCGCCTTGTCGCCGTTGTCATGGGCGGCACGTCGGGCGGCAGCCGCGACAACCAGATGGCTGGCCTGATCAACACCTACCTGCCGAGGGCCTCGACCCGCGGTGGCGGCGATCTGGTCGCCAAGGCGGACAGCAATCCAATCAAGGCACTTGCGAAGGTTCTCCTGCCCAAGCACGACGCGCCGACCCCGGACGAAAAGCCGGTGGCCGTCGCGGAAGCCGATACGGCTATCGCGGACGACACGACCACGGCTGTCGCGGACGACGCCACAGTTGCCCAGGGCGACAGCGAGGACGAGGATACAGCCGAGGCAGAGGCGTCCAAGCTGGTTGTTCCGGCAAAGAAGGTGAAGACGGTCATCGTCTCCGCCCCCAAGGTCGCCACCGCGCAGGTCGTGGCCGCCTATGCCGAGCCCGCCCCGGCCGCCGTCGATCCGGTCAGCACCGCTTCGGTTCCGTCAGGCTGGGCCATTCAGGTTGCCTCCTCGCCCAACCAGTCCGAAGCTCAGGCTTTCCTCGACAAGACCACCAAGCAGGCTCCCAAGGTGCTGGCCGACGCTTCCGGCTTCACCGCCGCTTTCGACAAGGGCGGCGTCACTTACTACCGCGCCCGTTTCGGCGGCTTTGGGTCGAAGGACGCCGCCTGGAAGGCCTGCACCGCTTTGAAAAAGAAGAAAATCGAGTGCTACGCCGTCCAGCAATAGGACTGCGTGGAAGATTTCTCCCGGAAGAATATTGCGTCGAAGGAGACTAGTTGTGATTGGAGAGCAAGACGTCCTTGGCTTCGTTAATCCGCGCCGCCAGGAAAGACGTGCCGCCGATGTCGGGGTGCAGGCGCTGCATCAGGCGGCGGTGCGCCTTGCGGACATCCGCCGCGGCGGCCCCCGCTTCAAGACCAAGGACCTTGTAGGCCTCCTCCTTAGTCATGGCGCCCGGACCTGGCGCAACACCCAGCCCTTCGCCACCGTTCGTCTCAGCGTTTTTGCGCCAGACGGGAAATCTGCCGTCAAGATACGTCTCTAGCAGCTGGCGGCTCTCCGGATCGCCGGAGAGCTCGCGGTAGAGATGCTGCAATTCCGCCTGGGTCATCGAGCCAAGCATCTTGCCATCGTGGCGGCCGGCAAGAACCAGCCCTTCAAGGCCGCCCGTATCGTGATCGAGTTCCATCTCGAGTGCCGCTGTCCGCACGGTTGAGCGTTTTCCAGCAATTGGCCTGGCATTTGGGCGCCCGGTACGCGTGGCGCCATACCAGGCGATTGCCACGAACAGGATAATGCCGCCGATGCCTTGACGCCCGACCACGAGCACGGCGCCGCCGATCAGCGCCAGCAGGATCGGCCCCAAGGTTCTCATCCCGCTTGCGAGTTGCGCCGGATCCGCACGGAGAAAGGCCATGGCCAACCCCAGGAGCACCAGCAACAACGCGACCACAACGATAATTGCGCCTAACATTTCCCATCGCCCCGCAGATATCCTGTCCGCCTGGACAGCCGCGTGATGTCCTTCAACACTTTTTCTGCGCCAGAATCATGGCCTTTACCCCCGCTGGAAGAGGACCATCATACGAGCTGGTTCTCCAACGCCGCGGCCTGTGTCGACTTCGACAGTTCTTCCTCGCGCATGGATTTCAAGATGTGGCGTCGTCGCGCCGCTTGCAAGTCCAGCGCGAGGCAAGGTTGAGGGCCAGAAAGGGCCGGCGCGGGAACAGGCGATCCTTCCGCTCAACGACTAGAGCAAGCCGAGATCGGCCAGCTCGCGCCTGAGTTTCGGCGGCATCTCGACCAAACCCGCCTTGCCTTTGCCGAGATCGGCCGGGGCGTCCGCCGGCTTCAGGTAACGCCAGCCCTGGAAGGCGCGGCGCGGCTGCCAGTCGGTGCGCACCACTTGCGGGTCGAGCATCAAATGGCAGCGGCCAATGCCATCGTCATCGGTGAACGGCCGGATTTCCGTGATCAATTGACGGCATTGCACGCTGCCCTTGATCACCCAGTAGAGCGAGCCGCCATCGGTGACCTCGTCACCACGTGTCGGCACCATGCGGGTGGTGTGCCAGTGTTCGGCCGGTTCGCCCGCACGGCGGCGCTCGTCGAGACGGAAGGCGATCCACTCTTCGAGATCCTCGACACTGTCGCAGCCGACGCAAAGCTTTAGGAGATTGAGAGCCATGCGCTAACGTTAGTCCGGGGCGCCGGGACGTCAACGGCCTGACGGACTTCTCCACAGTGCCGCTTTGGGCCAGATCTCAACACTCAACGACATTGACGGCAAGACCGCCAAGGCTGGTTTCCTTGTACTTCTCGTTCATGTCGAGGCCGGTCTGGCGCATGGTCTCGATCGCGGCGTCGAGCGGCACGAAATGCACGCCGTCGCCCTTGATCGCCAGGGACGCGGCCGTGACCGCCTTGACGGCACCCAGGGCGTTGCGTTCGATGCACGGCACCTGCACCAGCCCGCCGACGGGGTCGCAGGTCATGCCGAGATGATGCTCGAGCGCGATTTCGGCGGCATTCTCGACCTGCTCGGGCGTGCCACCCATGACGGCGCACAGGCCGGCGGCCGCCATCGCCGAGGCTGAGCCCACCTCGCCCTGGCAGCCGACCTCGGCGCCGGAGATGGACGCATTGGACTTGATGATGCCGCCGATGGCCGCTGCCGTCAGCAGGAAATCGCGGATGCTCGGCTGGTCGGCCTCGGGATGGAAATGCAGCCAGTAGCGCAGCACCGCCGGCAGAGTGC
>NZ_RZSJ01000512.1:0-4489 GCF_003998025.1 Mesorhizobium sp. M8A.F.Ca.ET.021.01.1.1 | reverse complement strand
TTGCCTCTCAAAAGCAGGAAGCCGAGCCGGTATTCCGGCAATTCATGGCGCATACGCTGCTTGATCAGGCCGGCCGCGTGATAGCCGATCTCGGTCGCGGTCTCGTAGACGCGGCGTGCCGTTTCCTCGCGAACCGGCAAGCGATTGTTGAGCACGCGGTCCACCGTGGCGACGCTGACGCCGGAGACGCGCGCCAGATCTGTTATGGTCGGCCGTTTCGCCATGATCGCCCCGTTCGATTGCCTGGTATTGATATACCCCTTTGATAGGAAATGATAGAAACTATCTTGTGACGTTGAGTCTATCATGGCGCGGCGTTATTTCTAGGCATGAAACCAGTGGTGATCGGCATTCGCATGGCGAATGCCCCTGCCTTGGGAGGCAATCATGACCGCAGCGCCGTCCCGGCGTGATTATAGCCTGATCGGCCGCGACGCCCGACTTGCCGTCGAAAACGGCCTGTCGGCGGCCGAGTGGTATCACACCGACATTCCCCGCAAGCAGATGAAGGAGCTGATGCAGCGCTCCGATGGCCCGGCGATCCGCGACACCGTGATCTGGCTGGCCGCCCTCATCATCAGCGGCGCCGGCGGCGCCTGGTTCTGGGGCAGCTGGTGGTGCGTACCGTTCTTCTTCGCCTATGGTGTGCTCTACGGCTCATCCACCGATTCACGCTGGCACGAATGCGGCCACGGCACGGCGTTCCGCACGCAGTGGATGAATGATGCGATCTATCAGGTCGCCTGCTTCATGATCATGCGCAATCCGGTGACCTGGCGCTGGAGCCACACGCGCCATCACACCGACACCATCATCGTCGGCCGCGACCCCGAGATTTCGGTCATGCGGCCGCCGGACCTGGTGCGCCTCGTCCTCGGTTTTGTCGGCGTGCTCGACGCCTGGCACGCGATGTCAGACATGCTGCGCAATGCCGCCGGCAACATCAGCGCGGCCGAGAAGACCTTCATTCCCGAGCAGGAACAGCAGAAGGCGATCCGCATTGCCCGCATCTGGACGGCGATCTATGCCGCGACCATCGCGCTGGCGCTCTACACCGGATCGTTCCTGCCCTTGATGCTGGTCGGCCTGCCCAGGCTCTACGGTGCCTGGCATCATGTCATGGTCGGCCTGCTGCAGCATGGCGGCCTTGCCGACAACGTCACCGACCACCGGCTGAACAGCCGCACCGTCTACATGAACCCGATCAGCCGCTTCATCTACTGGAACATGAACTACCACGTCGAGCATCACATGTTCCCGATGGTGCCCTACCATGCGCTGCCCAGGCTGCATGCGCTGATCAAGCACGATCTGCCGGCGCCGACGCGATCGATCCTGGCCGGGTACCGCGAGATGATCCCGGTCTTCCGCCGCCAGCTGCGCAACGAGGATTATTTCCTCAAGCGCGAGCTGCCGCCGACCGCCAGGCCATACCGCGAGGAATTCCACAACGACGCCGTCGCCACGGCGGCGGAATGACATCGAACGGCTCCAGGGGAGGACTGAATGAGCGATTGGGTCGAGGCGTGCGCCGCCGGTGACATCGATGAAGAGGACGTGATGCGCTTCGATCACGGCGGGCGCACCTTCGCCATCTATCGCAGCCCGGACGACGAGTATTTCGCCACCGACGGACTTTGCACGCATGAGAAGGTGCATCTCGCCGACGGGCTGGTGATGGATGACATCATCGAATGTCCCAAGCACAATGGCCGCTTCAACTACAAGACCGGCGCGGCCAGGGGCGCGCCGGTCTGCGTCAACATCAAGACCTATCCGGTCAAGGTCGACGCCGGCAAAGTCCTCGTTCAGATCGGGTGACCGGCATGGCACGCGGGATGGTGATCATCGGAGCCGGCGAATGCGGCGGTCGGGCCGCACTCGCCTTGCACGATCTCGGCTATGACGGGCCGGTGACGCTGGTCGGCGACGAGCCGCATCTGCCCTATGAGAGGCCGCCTTTGTCCAAGGAGGCGCTAGCCAGCGACGCGCCGGCAATCAAGGCGATCGCCAGCGACGAGGTGCTGGCCGAAAAATCGATCCGGCATATCCATTCCGTCCAGGCCGTGGCTATCGATCGCGCGGCGCACACGGTGCGCCTGTCCGACGGCTCGGCGCTGCCCTACGACAAGCTGCTGCTCGCCACCGGCTCGACGCCGCGCAAGCTGCCGATGCCTGGCCTTGGCGGGCGCTGCGTCTATCTCAGAACCTTCGCCGACGCGCTGGCCATTCGCGCCCATCTTCGTGCCGGCAACCGCATCGCCGTCATCGGCGGCGGCTTCATCGGCCTCGAGCTTGCCGCGGCGGCGCGCAAGCTCGGCGCTTCGGTCACCGTCATCGAGGCGCAGCCGCGCATCCTGATGCGTGGCGTTCCGGCCGAGATCGCCGAAATCATTCACAAAGCGCATGTCGCCGAGGGTGTCGACGTGGTCTGCGGGCAAGGCATCGCCTCCATCGCCGACGACGGCAAGGAGGTGCGAGTGATGCTTGCCGGCGGGCGCGAGATATCAGCCGACCTCGCCGTCATCGGCATCGGCGCCGTGCCCGTGACCGGGCTCGCGGCGGAAGCCGGCCTGGCCATCGAAAATGGCATCGCAGTCGACGCCGAGCTGCGCAGCAGCGATCCCGACATCTTCGCCGCCGGCGATTGCTGCTCGTTTCCGCTCGCCGTCTATGGCGGCCGCCGCGTGCGGCTGGAAGCCTGGCGCAATGCGCAGGAACAGGGCGCGCTGGCGGCCAGGAACATGCTTGGCTCCGGCGAGGCGCATGCGGCGGTGCCGTGGTTCTGGTCGGATCAATATGGCCTGTCCCTGCAGATCGCCGGACTTTCCGACGAAGGCCGCAGCATGGTGCGTCGCGATCTCGGTGACGGCGCCTTCATCCTGTTTCATCTGGCCGAGGACGGCAGGCTGGTGGCGGCCAGCGGCATCGGCCCGGGCAATGCGGTGGCCCGCGACATAAGGCTCGCCGAAATGCTGATCGGCAAGCGAGCGAAGCCGTCGGTGGAGGCGCTAGAATCGCCTGACGTCAAGCTGAAGGCGTTGCTGGCGGCCTGAACGGTCGCATCGGCTCGCCGATGGCGGCGCCGCCCTCATCTGCCTGCCGGCATCTTCTCCCCGTAGAACGGGGAGAAGGGAGCTGTGGCACCCTCGCCGCAATTCATCATGCACCGCTAAAAATTGGCGAAATCATTGATATCAGCATCTTTCTCCCCGTCACTATACGGGGAGAAATGTCCGGCAGGACAATGAGGGGCGGCGCAGGCGTCAACGAGCTAATGCCACCACGCCGGAGCCGCTAGAACAGCGCCCTGAGCTCCGGCAGCTTGTCGTTGACCAGCCAGCCGTAATAATTCTCTTCCGGCAGCTTCTCCGGCTCGCCGGCGGCGCGGCGCTTGCCGTTTTCAGCCTTCAGCGCATAGGCGCGCTGCTCCGGATTGCCGACATTGTAGAGCGTGGCGGTCAGTCCTGGATTGCCCGAAATGTCGAAGCCGGCGATGCTCTTATAGGCGTCGATCGACTTCCTGATCGTCGCCGCGACATATGGCAGCGTCAGGTCCGGATCCATGATGGTCTTGTAGACCGAGTTGGGATCGGAGACGTCGAGCTTCGGCAAGCCGGACACCTTGTGCACGAGGTCGCTCATCTGCAGGGCGGTCAACGGGTTGAGCTGGCCGAGGCCGAAGGTCTGGCCGGCATAGTAGGGCTGGAAGAAGGTGGCGCCGAAACGGTTGTCGGGGAAATCCTCGCCGCCGACTGTCTTGCCGCGAAACGAACGGTTCCAGACCTGTTCGCGGCATTCCCACAGATCGTAGCTGTCCGAAATCGCGGCGCATTTCTTGAATTCCGGTCGCTGCACGAAATCGGTGATGTCCTCGCCGTCATAGGCGAAGGAGAGCTTGCTCGAGAGATAGGAGATCGCCTTGACGTAGTAGGTCTGCAGCCGGTCATAGGCGTCGACATTGTAGGTGTGCTCGCCGACGATGGCGCCGACGATATGCATGGGGTCGATGCCATAGGCGCTTGCCGCCTTCTTGATCTTGGCGCGCAGATCGGCGTCGTTCTGCAGCAGCGCGTAGACCTTGCGGTACTTCGCCTGGAAGGTGGTGTTGGTCGCCTGCGTGCGTCGGCTTGAGGCGCCGGGAATGTCCGGCTGCTCGGCATTGCGGTTTCCCGCCGGCACCAATGTCGCCGCATCGGCGGCGAACAGCGTCGCCGCCAGCGTCAAGCCGAGAATGACCAGGATGAGTTTTTTCATGCGCCGCCGCCTAGAGAATTGCCGCGCAAACTAGGGTATTGCTCTTGGTTGAGTCGAGAGCGCGTCATCATCCGGCGAGACGAAAGGTGGCCAGATGGTACCATCTGGCCACACATGGCTCCTGCCGGAAGGTGTCACCGGATCCCGCGCCGGAACGGTCCGGCGCTGCCGCTCAAAGGATGAACCGCGACAGATCCGTGTTTCTGGAGAGGTCGCCGACATGCTTCTGGAC
>NZ_RZSJ01000511.1:0-4493 GCF_003998025.1 Mesorhizobium sp. M8A.F.Ca.ET.021.01.1.1 | reverse complement strand
ATGTGGCGCTGCCCAGGCGCGCCGGCCTTGCGGCGCTGCCCGGGCGCGCCGGCCATGCGGCGCTGCCGGCCGACACGCTGAAGGGCGCCATCCGGCTGGCCTTCGCCGCCTCGCGCCTGTCGCTGCCAGTCTCGCAGCATGCCAATGGCCACGGCAATCATGATCGCAAGATCGCGTCAGACCTGGCAAGGCGCTTGGCATGTCGGCGCTGATCGGCATAATGACGCGGGGGCATCGCGGCCAGCCACTCGATCCTCGAGTGCGCGCCAGTCGCGAAGCAGGAGCGCGACATGAGCCGCTTCGAAGCACCCCTCGACGCCGCCCTTGGATGCGCGCGGCCCCTCGTTACGACATCGACCGTCCTCGCCTCCGACCGCCGGCATTCGGCCTCGCCCCCATTGGGCGATCCGATGCCCAGGCGGTAACCGCTCCTCCAGCGAAAGATCATTCAACCCATGTCTATCCAGTCCAGCCAGTCCTTTTCGCCGGTTCGCCGGTTCGCGCCCTGGACGGCGCTTGCCACGGCCCTTCTCCTGGCGGCCTGCTCACAGGAGGGCGGCAAGGCTCCCGCGGGCATGGGCGGTGTCGGCAAGCCCGAAGTCGGCGTCGTCACGCTGCATCCGCAATCGGTGGCGATAACGGCCGAACTGCCGGGGCGCACGGCGGCGTCGCTGATCGCCGAGGTGCGACCGCAGGTCGACGGCATCATCCAGCGGCGCCTGTTCAAGGAAGGCAGCGAGGTGGCGGCTGGACAGCCGCTCTACCTCATCGACCCGGCGAGCTACAAGGCGGCCTATGACAGCGCGATCGCCGCGCAGCAGAAGGCGGCGGCGGCGGTGCCCACCGCGCAAGCCAAGTTCGACAGATATGCCGGCCTCTTGAAGCAGAACGTTGTTTCCAAACAGGATTATGACGATGCCGCCGCCACGCTTGCACAGGCGCAGGCGGATGTGGCTTCCGCCAAGGCCAGCGCGGAAACCGCGCGCATCAGCCTCGACCGCACCTCGATCACCGCGCCGATCGCCGGCCGCATCGACAAGTCGACGCTGACGCCGGGCGCGCTGGTCACCGCCAACCAGGAGACGGTGCTGACCACGATCCGTTCGCTCGACCCGATCAATGTCGACGTCACGCAGTCGAGCACCAATCTGCTCAACCTGCGCCAGGCGATCTCGGAGGGACGGCTGAAGTTCAGCGGCCCCAATGTCAGCGTCAAGCTGAAGCTCGAGAACGGCACCATCTACGCGCAGACCGGCAAGCTGGAATTCTCCGGCGCAAATGTCGACCAGACCACCGGCACATTCGCCTTGAGAGCGGAGTTTCCCAATCCCGACCGCCTGCTTCTGCCCGGCATGTATGTGCGGGCGCTGGTCGAGGAGGGGGTCGCCCAGAACAGCTTCCTGGTGCCGCAGCGCGGCGTCACCCGCAACACAAAGGGCGAGGCGACGGCCATGGTCATCAATGCGCAGGGCAAGGTCGAGACGCGGGTGCTCGCCGTGCGCAACACCGTCGGCAACAACTGGCTGGTCGATAGCGGTGTCGGCGATGGCGACCGCGTCATCGTCGAAGGACTGCAGCTCGTGCGCCCCGGCGGCGACGCGACCGGCGTCGAAGTGACGATCGACGAGGCGACCGGCGAGATCAAGGACCGTGGTCAGACATCGGCCTTGCCGGCCCCATCCAAGATGGCCAGCACCGGCCAGCAACCCGCCGCCTCGACCGGGAACTGAGACGATGTCAGCATTTTTCATCAACCGGCCGATCTTCGCCTGGGTGATCGCCATCGTGATCATGCTGGGCGGCCTGCTCGCGCTCACCACGCTGCCGATCTCGCAATATCCGCAGATCGCGCCGACCACGGTCAACATCAGCGCCACCTATCCCGGCGCCGACGCGCAGACGGTCGAGAATTCGGTGACCAAGGTCATCGAGCAAGGCATGACCGGCATCGACAATCTCGACTACATGACGGCGACGTCGACCTCGACCGGTTCGGCCTCGATCACGCTGACCTTCACCAGCACGGCCGATCCCGACACCGCCCAGGTGCAGACGCAGAACAAGCTGCAACTGGTGCAGTCGCAACTGCCGCAGGTGGTGCAGAGCAACGGCATCACGGTTTCAAAGTCCTCGACCGGCTTCCTGATGGTCATCGGCTTCGTCTCCAGCGACGGCAAGATGAACTCCACCGATCTCGCCGACTATGTCGATGCCACCGTCAACGACACGCTGAAGCGCGTCGAGGGTGTCGGTTCGACGCAGCTCTTCGGCTCGGGCTATGCCATGCGCATCTGGCTCGACCCGGACAAGCTCGCCAAATACGCGCTGATGCCGAATGACGTGGCGAGCGCCATCGAGGCGCAGAACACGCAGGTTTCGGCCGGCCAGCTCGGCGGCCTGCCGGCGCGCAAGGGCCAGCAGCTCAACGCCACGGTGACCGCCAAGAGCCGGCTGCAGACCGCCGAACAGTTCCGCAACATCATCCTCAAGAGCCAGACCGACGGTTCGCTGGTCCGCCTCAACGACGTCGCCACCGTCGAACTCGGCGCCGAGAGCTATACGACGCAAGCCAACTACAACGGCAAGCCGGCGGCCGGCGTCGCCGTCAACCTGGCGACCGGCGCCAACGCCATCAGCACCGCCGAAGCGGTGCGCTCGACGATCAACCGGCTGAGCTCGACCTTCCCGCAAGGGGTCGAAGTCGTCTACCCCTACGACACCTCGCCCTTCGTGCGGCTGTCGATCGAGGAGGTGGTCAAGACGCTGGCCGAGGCGATCGTGCTGGTGTTCCTGGTGATGTTCATCTTCCTGCAGAATTTGCGGGCGACGATCATCCCGACCATCGCCGTGCCGGTGGTGCTGCTCGGCACGTTCGGCGTGCTGTCGCTGTTCGGCTATTCGGTCAACACGCTGACCATGTTCGCCATGGTGCTCGCCATCGGCCTGCTCGTCGACGACGCCATCGTCGTGGTCGAGAATGTCGAGCGCGTCATGGCGGAGGAGGGGCTGCCGCCGAAAGAGGCGACGCGAAAATCGATGAACGAGATCACCGGCGCGCTGATCGGCATCGCCACCGTGCTGTCGGCGGTGTTCGTGCCGATGGCCTTCTTCGGCGGCTCGACCGGCATCATCTACCGGCAGTTCTCGGTGACCATCGTCTCGGCCATGGTGCTGTCCGTGCTGGTGGCGCTGGTGCTGACGCCGGCGCTGTGCGCCACCATCCTGCGGCGGCCGAAGGACCATGCCACGCAGACGGGTCCGTTCGGCTGGTTCAACCGGATGTTCGATCGCGGCACGACGGCCTATCGCGACGGTTCGCATGGCATCATCAACCGGGGAAAACGCTTCCTCGTCGTGTTCCTGGCCATTGTCGTCGCCATGGGCTGGATGTTTGCCCGGCTGCCGAGCTCGTTCCTGCCGGAAGAGGACCAGGGCATCCTGATCACCAGCGTGCAATTGCCGGTCGGTGCCACGCAGGACCGCACCGAGCGCGTGCTGAAGCAGGTCACCGACCACTATCTCAACGACGAAAAGGACGCTGTCGACGGGGTCTTCACCGCGTCGGGCTTCGGCTTCGGCGGCGCCGGGCAGAATGTCGGCATCGGCTTCGTGCGGCTGAAGGATTTCAGCCAGCGCAAGTCGCCCGCAATGGCCGCGCAAGCCATCGCTGGCCGCGCCATGGGCGCGTTCTCCAAGATCAGGGATGCGCAGGTCTTCGCTCTGGCGCCCCCCGCAATCCAGGGTTTCGGCAACACCAACGGCTTCGACTTCTACCTGCAGGACGTCAATGGCGCCGGCCATGACGCGCTGATCCAGACGCGCAACCAGCTTCTGGGTCTTGCCGCGCAAAGCAAGCTGCTCGCCAACACGCGCCCCAACGGACAGGAGGACCAGCCGCAGTTCTCGGTCGACATCGACCAGGAAAAGGCCAGCGCGCTGGGCGTCAGCCTCGCCGACATCAACAACACGCTGTCCAGCGCCTGGGGCAGCGACTACGTCAACGACTTCATCGATCGCGGACGGGTGAAGCCGGTCTACATGCAGTCGGACGCGAATTTCCGCATGCAGCCGGAGGACCTCGACAAATGGCAGGTCCGCAATGCCAGCGGCGCCATGGTGCCGTTCTCGGCCTTTGCCTCCAGCCACTGGACATTCGGTTCGCCAAGGCTCGAGCGCTACAATGGCTCGGCGGCGGTCGAAATCCAGGGCGCGGCGGCGGCCGGTGTCAGCTCGGGCGCGGCGATGGACGAGATCGACAAACTCGTCGCGCAATTGCCGGCCGGCTATTCGCATGAATGGACCGGGCTTTCACATCAGGAGCGGCTTTCGGGCAACCAGGCGATGTCGCTCTACGCGATTTCGGCGCTGGTCGTGTTCCTGTGCCTGGCCGCGCTCTATGAGAGCTGGTCGATCCCGTTCGCGGTCATGCTGTCGGTGCCGATCGGCATCTTCGGCGCGCTGCTCGCGGCAAGCCTGTTCGGCCAGACCAACGA
>NZ_RZSJ01000510.1:0-4493 GCF_003998025.1 Mesorhizobium sp. M8A.F.Ca.ET.021.01.1.1 | reverse complement strand
AGATGGAACTCTCCAACCGCGGCTATATGCGCGAGCCCGAAGGGAAGGGCACGCCGGACAATTGGCCGGTACCCTACGATGCCGCGTTCGCCGCGCCGATCCTTGCCACGCTGACGCAGATTCTCCAAACCGCCATTGACTGGGCCGGGCGCTGACGCGCCGCCTCATCCGAAAGGGACAATGATGAACAACCCTCGCCACAATATCCGCGAAGTGCGCGCGCCGCGCGGTGACAAGCTCAACGCCCGGTATTGGACGACCGAGGCGCCGCTGCGCATGCTGATGAACAATCTCGACCCTGATGTCGCCGAGAATCCCAACGAACTGGTCGTCTATGGCGGCATCGGCCGGGCGGCGCGCACCTGGAACGATTTCGATCAAATCGTTGCGTCGCTGAAGACGCTTGGCCAGGACGAGACGCTGCTGGTGCAGTCCGGCAAGCCGGTCGGTGTGTTTCGCACCCACCCGGACGCGCCGCGCGTGCTGATCGCCAACTCCAACCTGGTACCGCACTGGGCGACCTGGGAGAAATTCAACGAGCTCGATAAGAAGGGCCTGATGATGTACGGCCAGATGACGGCCGGCTCCTGGATCTATATCGGCACGCAAGGCATCGTGCAGGGCACCTACGAAACCTTCGTCGAGGCCGGCCGCCAGCATTATGGCGGCAATCTCAAGGGAAAATGGATCCTGACCGGCGGCCTTGGCGGCATGGGCGGCGCCCAGCCATTGGCTGCCGTCATGGCCGGCGCCTGCTGTCTGGCAATCGAATGCAATCCCGATTCGATCGATTTCCGCCTGCGCACCCGCTATGTCGACGAGAAGGCCGAGACGCTCGACGAGGCCATGGAAATGATCGAGCGCTGGACTAAGGCCGGCGAGGCGAAGTCCGTTGGCCTGTTTGGCAACGCCGCCGAGATCGTGCCCGAAATGTTCAAGCGCGGCATCCGCCCTGATATGGTCACCGACCAGACCTCGGCGCACGACCCCATCAATGGCTATCTGCCGAAGGGCTGGACGATGGCCGAGTGGCGCGAAAAGCGTGTCAGCGACCCCAAGGCGGTCGAGAAAGCGGCCCGCGCCTCCATGCGCGAGCATGTCGAGGCGATGGTGGCGTTCTGGAACGCCGGCGTGCCGACGCTCGACTACGGCAACAACATCCGTCAGGTCGCCAAGGACGAAGGTTTCGAGAACGCCTTTGCCTTCCCCGGTTTCGTGCCGGCCTACATCCGTCCGCTCTTTTGCCGCGGTATCGGCCCGTTCCGTTGGGCTGCACTCTCCGGCGATCCGGAGGATATCTACAAGACCGACGCCAAGGTACGCGAACTCACTCCCGGCAACACCCATCTGCACAATTGGCTCGACATGGCGCGCGAGCGCATTTCCTTCCAGGGCCTGCCGGCGCGCATCTGCTGGGTCGGTCTCGGCGACCGGCACAGGCTGGGTCTTGCCTTCAACGAGATGGTGGCCAAGGGCGAGCTCAAGGCGCCCGTCGTCATCGGCCGCGATCACCTCGATTCGGGTTCGGTCGCTTCGCCAAATCGCGAGACGGAATCGATGAAGGACGGTTCCGACGCGGTCTCCGACTGGCCGCTGCTCAACGCGCTGCTCAACACAGCTTCGGGCGCCACCTGGGTGTCGCTGCACCATGGCGGCGGCGTCGGCATGGGCTTCTCCCAGCATGCCGGCATGGTCATCGTCGCCGACGGCACGCCTGACGCGGCAAGACGTCTGGAGCGGGTGCTGTGGAACGACCCGGCGACCGGCGTCATGCGCCACGCCGATGCCGGCTATGACATCGCCATCGAATGCGCCAAGGAGCACCAGCTCAACCTGCCCGGCATTCTCGGGTAGCGGCTGACGTGATGCGCATCCTTCGCGCCGCCGATTACCGCGTCATGCCGTGGAAGAACGGCGGCGGCACGACGACCGAGATCGCCGTCTCGCCCGACGGCGCCGGGCTCGACGATTTCGACTGGCGCGTCTCGATGGCCCGGGTCGAAGGCAGCGGGCCGTTCTCCAGCTTTGCCGGCATCGACCGCACGCTGTCGGTGCTGGAGGGCGAGGGGATCGTGCTTGATGTCGCGGGCCGTCCGCCGGAGCGGATGACAGCGGCTTCCCAGCCATTTTCCTTTCCGGCCGACCAGCCGACGCGTGCCGCGCTGATCGCCGGCCCGATCACCGATCTCAACGTCATGACCCGCCGCGGCCACATGTTGCATCAGGTCGAGCGTCTGGCGATTTCGACGCCCGTGGAAATCGCGACCGAGGCCGGTCCCACCCTCATCCTTTGTCACAGGGGCCATGCCATTTTCCCCGGCGCCGCGCCCATTCGTCTCGGGCCGCTCGACGCCCTGCTGCTCGGACCTGATGCCTCTGTCTTGCGGGTTCAGCCCGCACCGGATGCGATCCTTTTCGTGATCCGGATAATCGCTGCCGCCTGACACGTTTGGCGCCAACGGTTACCGCCTGTTTCCAAACATGATCGCGACGCCGGCGAAATATAGCGTAAGCTGGCGGTGGCATCACGAAAAAGCCCGAATCCTCCCCGTCGATCGGTCCTGACGGGAGCGAGGGGCGCTCGTCTTTGAGTTTGCTCGAAAGATGACGCCCTGTCGTGGTGCGGAAACAAACTTTCGGCATAGGGGTTGATGCAACCGATTGCATTTGAACCGGTTTTAGGGCCATTGCCGTGGCGGTGATGCCGCTGAGTGCCCGCTTACGGAATTTTCAATGAATATTCAGACGAACCCAGCCCAGATCGAGAAGACAAGCGCGAGCTTCCCAGCCATCACGGAAGAGCCGATAAGATCGACATTCCTGCCGGAGGAACGGCTCCGGCTGCTCGGCGAAAGCCTGGCCAAGGGCGATCTGACGGACCTGTTCGGACTGATACCATTCGACTTCCAGGCCCGCATCCGTGACAGCGCCAAGAAGATCCTCGAAGTCTACCGGTCGACCAACGCCGCGCAGGCGAGGGGCGAAACCATCACGCCGGCCGCGCAATGGCTGCTCGACAACAACTACCTGATCGAGGAAACCATTTTCCAGGTCAAACGCGACCTGCCGCGCCGCTTCTACCGGCAATTGCCGACGTTGAAACTGCCCGACGGCGGCACCGTGCCGCGCGCATTGGCGCTGGCCTGGACCTATGTCGCGCATTCGGACAGTTCCGTCTCGGCGACCATGTTCAAGTCCATCGTCCAGGGTTTTCAGTCGGTCGAGCCGCTGAAGATCGGCGAACTCTGGGCCCTGCCGTCACTGCTGCGCTTCGTGCTGATCGAGAACCTCCGCCGCCTGGCGGTCAGGGTCAACCGCACTCGCCAGATGCGCCAGATCGCCAACGACGTGGCCGACAAGGTGCTTGCGACCGACGACAATCCGGATCGGCAGGCAATTCTCGCCAACTTCAGCGCGCATGCGCAGGACACCACCTTCGCCACTCAGCTTCTCTATCGCCTGCGTGACGGATCGCAGAACGCCGGCAAGGCGCTGGAGTGGCTGGAAGGCGAACTCGAAAAGACCGGCTCGGATGCCGAGGAAATCATCATTTCCGAGCACCAGACGCTGTCCAGCGGCAATGTGACCACCGGCAACATCGTGCGCGGTCTGCGCCTCATCAACGACGTCGACTGGACGGTGTGGTTCGAAGGCGTCAGCCGCATCGATACCGTGCTGCGCGAGCGCACCGATTTCGCCGCGCTCGACTTCTTCTCGCGCGATCAGTACCGCACCGCGATCGAGGAACTGGCACGCCGCTCGAACCTGTCGGAGTACCGTGTCGCCGAAAAAGCCATCGAACTGGCCGGTCACGCCGCCGGAGAAACCGTCGCGGAGGGCGTTGAAGGAGCTGATGCTCAGGCATCTTCCGCTCACACCGATGTCGGTTTCTATCTCGTTGGCCCGCGCCGGCTGGAGCTGGAAAAGGCAATCGAGTACCGGCCTACGGTCAGCCAGACGGTCAAGCGGACCTTCGCCAAGACAGGCTGGCTGGGCATCGTGCTCCCCGTCTTCGCGCTGACCGCCCTGCTGCTCGTCCTGTCCGGCAACGCCCTTTCCAATCTCGGCCTGTCGGTGCCGTCGATCGTGCTGATGCTGGCTCTGTTTGCCGTGCCGGCCAGCGAAGGCGCGCTCGCTTTCTTCAACACCGTGGTCTCGCTGTTCCTCAAGCCGACTCGCCTGATCGGTTACGACTACAGGCACGGCGTGCCGCCCGAGGCGCGCACCCTGGTGGTCGTGCCGTCGCTGATCGGCTCGCGTGACGATGTCGAGGAAAACATCCGCAATATCGAAGTGCACTATCTTGCCAATCTGGCGGACGAGATCCATTTCGCGCTGCTTTCGGATTGGCCCGACAGCAAGATCGAGATCGATGCGGCGGACACTGAGATTCTCGACTTCGCCCGCGCCGAAATCGCTCGCCTCAACGTACGCTATCCCTCCGAAGGCGCCCCGCGCTTCTATATCCTGCACCGCCGCCGGCTCTACAATGC
>NZ_RZSJ01000050.1:0-18017 GCF_003998025.1 Mesorhizobium sp. M8A.F.Ca.ET.021.01.1.1 | reverse complement strand
ACGTATGAAGCTCGTCCGCCGCAGCGCCGCGCCAACCAAACCGCTTGGCGCTGCGGCGGATGCATAGGGGGAGAACTGTTACCTATGTATCCGGTTCAATCTGTTACCCATCTATCGGCTGGACACTTTCCTCGGCGGTTTCGCCAATCGGCGACGTTGCAGGATTTGGCACCGAGGTCACGGCTGCTTCTTTCTCCCCGTCTCTATACGGGGAGAAATGCCCGGCAGGGTAATGAGGGGCGGCGCCAACGTTCCGGAATGGCAATTGACCACAAGCCCCATCTGTCCGAACTATTGCGCCCCATGGCCACGCGCGACCCACCCGAACCCACCGAGCCCCTCACCTTCGCGGTGCTGGTATTCCCCGGTTTTCCGATGATGGCGTTCAGCTCGGTCATCGAGCCGCTGCGCGCCGTCAATGTGCTGGCGAAGCGGGAATGCTACCGCTGGATAATCGTTGGTGCGACCCAGGGTCCGGTCGAGGCGTCGAACGGCGTCGTCATCCAGCCAGGGTTCTATGCCGAGGCAGCACCCAAGGTCGACCGCATCGTCGTCTGCTCGGGCGGCGACGCCGATCATCTCGTCGCCGAGGACGCGGCGAGCTGGATACGCCGCAGCCTGCGCAATGGCGCCCATATCGGCGCGGTGGCGGATGCCGCCTTCTTCCTCGCGCGCGCGGGCCTGCTCGACGGCCATGCCTGCACCTTGCACTGGACCAGCCAGGCCGCCTTCACCGAGGCGTTTCCCAACATCGAATTGCGGCGCGATCTCTACGTCATCGATCGCAAGCGCTTCACGTCGGCCGGCGGCGTCGGCAGCCTCGACATGATGCTGGAGATCATCACCCGGGACTATGGCGCCGAGCTTGCCGCCGGCGTCGCCGAATGGTTCGTGCACAGCCAGCTGCGATCGAGCGTCGACCGCAAGCTGATGCCGCTGAGATTGCGCACCGGCGTCCAGAACGAGCTGGTTCTGTCGGCCATCGCCATCATGGAGGACGCGGTCGAGGAAAGGCTCGGCATGGCCGAACTCACCGCGAAACTCGGCGTCTCCTCCGACAAGCTCGAACGCTCCTTCCGCTCCGAACTCGACATCTCGCCCAACGGCTACTACCGGCGCCTGCGGCTGAAACGCGCCGCCGATCTCCTAGCCCACTCGACGCTCGCCGTGCGCGACGTGGCGCTGGCCTGCGGCTTTGCCTCGATGTCGAGTTTCGCCCGGGCCTTTCGCGAGGAGCATGGGCACGCGCCGAAGCAGGCAAGACGGCATTAGGGGCGCCCGCTGAAGCTGTGAGATGTTGGCGGGACAGCGCCCCCCTCTGTCCTGCCGGACATCTCCCCCACATGGGGGGAGATCGCTGCCACCTCGGCTTTCGCCTATCTCCAACATCGAAGACGGAGGCGCGGTTGGCGAAGCTGCCAATCTCCCCCCTCGTGGGGGAGATGCCCGGCAGGGCAGAGGGGGGCGCGAAGGATCGCGACGGCGCCTGTTGGCCAGCGGCATCTCGCACAACAAACGCGGTATTCCGCACAATCCATCCGCCCCGCCTGCGCCATGCTCGGCCCTCGCAAACCAGCCAAGGCCGAACCCCCATGAGCATCGTCGTATTCGACCCCGACAGCACCGAGGACGTCGACTTCAAGCACCGCATGCGACACCCCGTGGCCACTGACCCGGCCGGCGGGATGTGGCTGTCGGACACCGAGCCGTCCTTCATCGATGCGGACGCCCTGCGCAAAGGCCGGCTGGCGAAACTGCGCGGCTGGATGCGTGAGGCAGGCTATGGCGGCGTCGTGCTGTTCGACCCTTATAATCAGCGCTACGCCACCGGCTCGCGCAACATGTTCGGCTATTTCCTGCGCAACTCGACCCGCTATTTCTTCATCCCGACCGAAGGGCCGATCGTGCTGTTCGAATATCCGCAGAGCTACCATGTCTCCATGGTACTCGACACGATCGACGAGGCGCGTCCGTCCAAGCTCGTCTGGTCTTCCGTGTCAGGCCGCGACGACGAAACCGCGGGTCCCTTCGCCGACGAGATCGCCGAGCTCCTGAAGACGCATGGCGGCGGCTCGATGAAGCTCGGCCTCGACCGTTGCAGCCACCTGCAGGCGCTGGCGCTGGAAAAGCGCGGCTGCGAGGTCCGCGACTGCCAGGGCGAAATCCTGGCGGTGCGCGCGGTCAAGACGCCGGAGGAAGTGAAATGCCTGATGGCGTCGATGGCCGGTGCCGAGGCCGCCGTCTATGCCGTGCGCGAGGCGATCAAGCCCGGCGTCTCCGAAAACGAGCTGTTCGCCATCATGTATGGCGAGGTGATTCGCCAGGGCGGCGAGTTCATCGAGACGCGGCTGTTGACGTCAGGCCAGCGCACCAATCCCTGGTTCAACGAGGCCAGCGGCCGCAAGATCAGGCCCGGCGAGTTGCTGGCGCTCGATACCGACACGATCGGCTGCTACGGCTATTATTCGGATTTCTCCCGCACCTTCCGCTGCGGTCCGGGCAAGCCGACTCCTTACCAGAAGTCGCTCTACCGCATGGCGCACGACCAGGTTCAGCACAACATCTCGATCGTCAAGCCCGGCATGGCCTTCCGCGAGATCGCCGAGAAGGCCTGGAAGATCCCGGACCGCTTCGTCGACCAGCGCTACACCTCGGTCATGCACGGCGTCGGCATGCATGGCGAAACACCGTTCATCGCCCATGCCATGGACTACGAAACCTATGGCCGCGACGGCCATATCGTGCCAGGCATGGTGGTGAGCGTGGAAAGCTATATCGGCGAAAAGGGCGGCCGCGAGGGCGTCAAGCTGGAGGACGAGATCCTGATCACCGACACCGGCACGGAGCTGCTATCGCGCTTCCCCTATGAGGACGAGTTTCTGGAGAAAGAGGTTTGATAGCCGCTGCCCCACTCGGTGACGTAGCCTTTACGGTTGGCGCAGCCTCCCATCGTTTCGTCATCCTAGGGCGAAGCAAGGAGCGCAGCGACGCGGCGCAGACCCTAGGATCCATGCCGGGACGTCAACGCGCCTCGCATCGCCTTCGTCATCCTAGGGCGGAGCAAGGAGCGCAGCGACGCAGCGCAGACCCTAGGATCCATGCCGTGGCGTCGATGCCGCGCAACGGTTACCGAATTCTGCTCCGTTGCGCCATTCGATGGACGTCACGGAATGGATCCTCGGGTCTCCGCGACGCCGCTGCGCGGCTGCTTCGCCCGTGGATGACGAAGTCGGGGAGGCTTCGGCCAATCATCACCGCTTGCGCCAACCCGCTAAAAGCAACGATGTCGGCTTTTGACCAGCCTGCCAACCGCCAGGTCGATTCAGCCTGCAACCCAGGCGCCTCCGCATGAAAGCCCCCATCTCCATCAAGCGCGGCACGGTGGCCGCTGTGTTCATCGACCTGCAGGAAGAGCACCGGCACGACCCGCGCTACCTCGTCGAGGATTACGAAAAGATCCTCGCCGGCGTCCAGCGCCTGCAGGCGGCGGCGCGGCAAAACCATGTGCCGCTCCATCACTGGGCCTATATCGTCGATCTCGACAGCCAGGACCGGCCCTTTCATCCCACAGGCGAAGACGGCAAGTCGGCCTTTTCCGACAAGAGCGACCCGCTGACCGAAATCTGCCATGAGGTGGCGCCGGCGGAGGGCGAGGCGCTGCTGATCAAGGCCGAGGCCAGCGCGTTCCGCAGCGGTCCGGCCGCCGACCGGCTCGAGGCTTCAGGCATCGAATGGCTTGTTGTCGCGGGCGTGTGGACCGAGGCCTGCATCGACGCCACCGTAAAGGACGCGGTGGCGAAGGGCTTTCGCGTGCTCTTGGTCAAGGATGCCTGCGGCAGCGGCAGCGCGGCCATGCACCAGACCGGCATCCTCAACCTCGCCAACCGGCTCTATGGCGGCGCGGTTGCCGACACCGACGGCGCCTGCCGGCTGCTGGCCGGCGAGACGGTCACCGTCTGGCAGGTCGAAGGCTCGGTGCCCCTGCGCTTCACCTTTGAAAATGCCGCCCGTCTCTATGCCGAGCTTTGACGTGTCCCGCGGACCGAGATGACCGGCCGCGGCAAATACGGAACCCGGCTCGACCCGGCACTCTGGGCCTATATCGACAGCGTCAACGCCTGGTATCCGCCCGAGATATCAGGCCTGCCGGTCGACAAGCAGCGCGCGGTCTATGCCAGGATGTGCCGCGCCTTCCATCAGGGCAGACCGCCCGGGGTCAGGGCCCGCGACAGCTTGGTCGCCGCTTCCAAGCATGGCATCCCGGTCCGCCGTTACCGGCTCGCCGGCGCGGCGCCGCATGCGACAGTGCTCTATTTCCACGGCGGCGGCTTCATCCTCGGCGGGCTCGAAAGCCATGACGACATCTGCGCCGAAATCTGCGCCGGCACCGGCTTCGACGTGCTGTCGGTCGACTACCGGCTGGCGCCCGAGCACCTTCACCCCGCCGCCTTCGACGATGCGCTGGCGGCTTTCGAATGGGCGGCCGCAAGCAGCGGCCTGCCGCTGGTGCTGTGCGGCGAAAGCGCGGGCGGCAGTCTGGCGGCGGCGCTGGCGCAGGCCACGCGTCACCATCCGCGCGCCGCGATCGGCCAGGTGCTGATCTATCCCGATCTCGGCGGCAACGAGGCGGTGGGCTCCTATGTCGAACACGCCGATGCGCCGCTGCTGTCGACAGGCGATGCCGCCTTCTATCGCGACGTCAGGTCAGCCAGGAAGCAATCGCCCGACGATCCGACCTTTTCACCGCTGCGCGACACGGACTTTTCCGGCCTGCCGCCTACGGTGATCGTAACGGCCGAATGCGATCCGCTGTCGTCGGATGGCGAGGCCTATCGCGACCGCATCCTGGACGCCGGCGGCAAGGCCTGTTGGCATCAGGAGCCCCGCCTCGTGCACAGTTTCCTGCGCGCTCGCACCACAGTGCCGGCCGCGGCGGAAGCCTTTGCGCGCATCATCGCGGCGGTTGCCGCGCTGGGCCGAGGTGAGTGGCCGTACTGAAGGTCCGGGTTACGACGAGGTCGCGGCACTTGCCTCGGACGACGTTGCCTTCAGCCAAAGCGCCTTTTCGCCAAGCGTGGCGACCATGGCGGCGTGCGCCGCGCGCTCTGCTTCGGTGAGGCGCGGCACGAGCGGCGCCGGCCGTTCGGCGACGATGATCTCGATATGGCGGACGTTCTCGCCCTGGGCCGGCGCGGTGGCGCTGTCGAGAATGAGAGCCGCCTGCTTGCCGCCGATCAGCTCGATATAGACTTCGGCCAGCAATTCGGAATCGAGCAGGGCTCCGTGCTTGGTACGCTTGGTATTGTCGATGCCGTAGCGCCGGCACAGCGCGTCGAGCGAATTGGGACCCATCGGGTGCTTGCGGCGCGCCAGGGCCAGCGTATCAACGACAAGCCCGTTATCGACGGGCGGATGACCGAGCCGGCCGAATTCGACATTGAGGAAGCCGATATCGAATGTGGCGTTGTGGGCGACCAGCTTGGCGCCTTCCGTGAACCGCAGCCATTCCTCGGCGATTTCGGCGAAGGTCGGCTTGCCCGCGAGATCGGCAGCGCTGATGCCGTGCACGGACTGCGCCTCGGCGTGGATCGCGCGCCCTTGCGGGTTGATATAATGATGGAAGGTCCTGCCGGTCGGAAAACGATTGACCAGCTCGACACCGCCAAGCTCGATCACGCGGTCGTCGCGCGAATCGAGGCCGGTGGTTTCGGTATCGAAAATGATCTCGCGCATCGAATCAGTTGCTCCAAAGGAGCAGAATCACGAGACCGGAACAAAATGGCAATGGGCAATGCTGACGGCATGCCGTCAGCAGCCCCGCTTATCCCCGAAGTTCGGCAATGATCGAAGCAACCGCGGCGCGCGCGGCGTCCAGTCCCTGGCCGGTGTCGATGACGAAATCGGCCAGCCGTCGCTTTTCCGCATCCGGCACCTGCTTGGCCAGGATCGACGCCAGTTTTTCCTCGCTCATGCCAGGCCGTGCCAGCACGCGCTGGCGCTGGACTTCAGCCGGCGCGGTGACCACGACGACCTTGTCGACCCGGCCACGGCCGCCGGTTTCGAACAGCAGCGGGATGTCGAGGACCGCGATCGATTCGCCGGCGTTACGATGCTTGGCCAGGAAGGCGTCGGCATCGGCGCGGACCAGCGGATGGATGATGGCTTCGAGCTTTTTCAAGGCCGCCGCGTCGCCGAGCACACGGGCGCCGAGTTTTGCGCGGTCGACGCTTCCGTCGGCGGTGGTGCCGGGAAAGGCGGCCTCGACCAGGGGAGCCGCCTTGCCGGCATAGAGGCGGTGCACCGTCTCGTCCGAATCATGCACCGGCACGCCGGCCTCGGTGAACATCCTGGCCGTGGTCGACTTGCCCATGCCGATCGAGCCGGTGAGGCCGAGCACGATCATGGTTTGCGCACCAGATCGGCAACGATGATCGCGCGGAGCTCAGCCGTCACCTTCGGCCTGACGCCGAACCAGCGCTCGAAGCCCGGCACCGCCTGGTTGAGCAGCATGCCGAGCCCGTCGACCGTCTTCAGCCCCCGTGCCCGCGCGGCGGCGAGCAGGGGGGTCTCGAGCGGCACGTAGACGATGTCGTTGACCACGGCATGGTCGGGAAGCAGCGTGGGGTCGGCGGGCAGACCCTCATTGCCCTGCATGCCCAGCGCGGTGGTGTTGACCAGCAGGCCGGCGTCGCCCAGCAATTCGGCGGTCGCGGCCACCTCGTGCGCCGAAACGCCGGCGCCAAAGCGGTCGCGCAATTCGATCGCCCGGGCGAGCGTGCGGTTGACGATGCGGATGTCTTTGAGGCCGCGCTCCTTCAGCGCGTGGATGACCGCGCGGGCGGCACCGCCGGCACCCAGCACCACGGCCGGGCCATTGGATGCCCAGCCCGGAGCGTAGTCGTCGAGATTGGCGGCAAAGCCGTGGCCGTCGGTGTTGCCGCCCCACAAGGTGCCGTCCTCGAGCCACAGCGTGTTGACGGCGCCGATTTCGTCCGCCGCATGGTCGCGGCGCGCGACCCCGGCAAAGGCCGCCTCCTTGTGCGGGATGGTGACGTTGCCGCCGCGATAGCCATTGGCCTGCATGCTCGCCAGGAAATCGGCGAAATCCCGCGGCGCCACGTCGATCGCCTGGTAGCTGCCGTCAATGCCATGTTCGGCCAGCCAGTGACCGTGGATCATCGGCGAGCGCGAATGTTTTATCGGATGGCCGGTGACGAAGGCCTTCTTCATTGCCTCAGCCATCGATGGCTCCCAGTGTGCGCAGTTCCGCCAGCAGCGGCAGCAGCGGCAGGCCGACAATGGTAAAATGATCGCCCTCGATTATTTCGAACAGCTGGATGCCTTCGCCCTCGATTTGATAGGCGCCGACGCTCGACAATGCCTTGGCGCCGACCCGGGCGAGATGGCGTCCGATGAAGGCGGGGTCGAGCTTGCGCATGGTCATCGAGGCGATGCCGACATGGCGCCACAGCACCTTGCCGTCGCGCACCAGCACGGCGGCGCTGTTCAACTGATGGGTCTTGCCCGACAGCGCCAGGAGATGGCGGCGCGCGCCTTCCATGTCGGCCGGCTTGTGGAACACCTCGTCGCCGAGCGACAGCGTCTGGTCGCAGCCGAGCACCAGCGCGCCGGGCCGGCGCTCGCTGACTTCCGTGGCCTTGGCTTCGGCCAGCACCAGGGCGACGTCCTCGGGCGAGGCGCCGCTGTCCTGCAACGGCGCTTCCAGCGCCCGCTCGTCCAGCGTCGCGGGAACCGCCTCGATGTCGAGCCCGGCATTGACGAGCATCGCCTTGCGGAACGGACTGCCGGAGGCGAGGATGATTTTTTCGGTCATGGGTGGTTCGCCTGATTGCCTTTCCAACCGCCGTCGCGATGTTCCCCCAACCAGAAAACCGTTGCGCTCTTCGGCCACTGTAACGGCATGGATCCTAGGGTCTCCGCGACGGAGCTTCGCTCCTGCTCCGCCCTAGGATGACGAAGGCATAGTGGTTCATCGCCAATCACCAACGGTGGAGATTGGCAGAGACGATCCTCTCTTCGTCATCCTAGGGCGAAGCAAGGAGCGAAGCGACGCGGCGCAGACCCTAGGATCCATGCCGTGACCTTCGAGCTTCGCGGCGGTGGGATGCCGTCACCGCGCAGCCCGGCCCCAATTATCTCGTCTTCCCCCGCAGGGCAACGATGGCCGCGGCGGTCTCCTCGATCGAGCGGCGGCTGACGTCGATCATCGGCCAGCCGTGGCGGGTGCAGATCTGGCGGGCGTAGGCGAGCTCCTCGTTGATGGCGGCGCGGTCGACATAGTCGGTCGACACGTAGGTGCTCGAATTGCCGAGGATGCGGTTCTGGCGCACATGCGAGATGCGCTCGGCGGTGGCGATCAATCCGACGATCAGCGGTGTCCTGGCGGTGACCAGGCTTTCGGGCACCGGCACGCCGAGCACGATCGGGATGTTGGCGGTCTTGATGCCACGGTTGGCGAGATAGATGCTGGTCGGCGTCTTCGACGTGCGCGATATGCCGATCAGCACGACATCGGCGTCATCCATGTTTGCCGGCAGCTGTCCGTCATCATGGTCCATGGTGAAATTGAGCGCATCGATACGGCGGAAATATTCGGCGTCGAGAACATGCTGGGCGCCGACGCGGCGGCCGGCCGGGGTGCCGAGATAGGACTGGAACACGGTGAGCACGGGTTCCAGCACGGACACGCAAGGCAGGCCCATGGCCGCGCAGCGTTCGTCGATGCCGCGCGCCAGCTTCTGATCGACGACCGTGTAGAGGATGATGCCCGGCTCCTCCTCTATGTCCTCGAACACCTTGGCTATCTGCTTTTCGGTGCGGATGAGCGGGTAGATGTGCTCGATGGCGCGCGCATCCTTGTACTGCGCCGAAGCGGCGCGGCCGGCGGCGAGCAGCGTTTCCCCCGTGGCGTCGGAAATCAGATGCAGGTGGAAGAAGCTCTGGGGTTTGTTCACAGGGGTCACCTGGGGCTGTGGGCGGATGTGGATAAGGTTGGACAGGCGGGCGTGCTGGCCAGGGGCGACTGTATCAGATGCCGGTTTGTCCACAATTCGATGCGCTGTCAGCTTCGCCGGACGGCTGGGGACAAGTTCGTGGACGAGACGTTTTGCCTTTCGCCTGTCCACAGGGGAGGCTTCGAGGGTGGTCGATCTAGCGCATTGACTCGCCTGCGAGATTCCTGATTGTCCCCAGAACCCTGCAAACCGCGATCGGGAGTGCGCGACAATATGCTTGCTGGCGTTTTGGCGGCCAAAGCGGGACAGGTGACAACCACCACAACCAACAGACTCTTAGAATCAGAAGACTCTTTTAAAATAAGATATTTGATTAAGAGGAAGCCGGGAGAGGCGAGCGCTCGATGCCTGCAAGACGGATCATGCTGGATGTCCTGAAGGGCAAGGCGGTGTTTCCTCCTCCGCTCTGGATGATGCGCCAGGCCGGGCGCTATCTGCCGGAATATAGGGAAACGCGAAAGCGTGCCGGGTCCTTCCTGGATCTCTGCTACGACCCCGACCTTGCCGTCGAAGTGACGCTGCAGCCGATCGAGCGCTTCGGCTTCGACGCTTCGATCATGTTCTCGGACATCCTTGTCGTTCCCCATGCGCTTGGCCGCGACGTGCGCTTCGAGGAAGGGCGCGGGCCGCTGCTGACGCCGATTTCCGCGGCCGAGATCGCGGCGCTGGGAAGCGAGATGTTTCACGTGAATCTCGAGCCGGTCTACGAGACGGTTCGGAGGCTGCGGGCGAAATTGCCCGACGAGACGACGCTGATCGGCTTCTGCGGCGCGCCATGGACGGTGGCGACCTACATGATCGCCGGTCACGGTACGCCGGACCAGGCGCCGGCGCGGCTGTTCGCCTACCGCGAGCCGGCCGCGTTTCGGCAGCTGCTGAAAGTGCTCGCCGATCATTCGGCTTCCTACCTGATCCGCCAGATCGAGGCCGGCGCGGATGTCGTGCAGATCTTCGATTCCTGGTCGGGGGTGCTCGACGATGTATCGTTCGAACAGTGCTGCGTCGAACCGGTGGCCGAAATCGTCAGGCAGGTTCGGGCCGTCCATCCCGACGTGCCCATCATCGGTTTTCCCAAGGGGGCAGGAGCGCGCTACCAGAGCTATCGCGCCAAGACCGGCGTGACCGGGCTCGGCATCGACTGGACGGTGCCGCTCGAGGCAGCGAAGGCGTTGCAGCGGCAAGGAGCGGTCCAGGGCAACCTCGATCCCTTGCGGCTTGTGGCCGGCGGGCAGGCGCTGGCCGATGGCGTCGAGGCGATCCTCGAGGCGTTGGGGGACGGGCCGCTGATCTTCAATCTCGGCCACGGCGTCACCCCTGACACGCCGGTGGCGCATGTCGAGGCGATGGTGAAACAGGTCCGGAGCGCGGCACGCTGATGGCTGACAGAGATGACACCAACAGCACCGGCCAGGCGATGAAGCGCATGGCCGTCGGCATCGCAGTCCTGATTGTTCTCACCGCGCTTTTGTTTTTCTTCGCACCGGAAAGCTTCTATCCCTGGGCAAAGGCGATCCATATCCTCGCCGTCATTTCCTGGATGGCCGGCATGCTCTATCTGCCGCGGCTGTTTGTCTATCACGTCGACGCGGAGAAGGGCTCCGTCCAATCCGAAACCTTCAAGGTGATGGAGCGGCGTCTGCTGCGCGGCATCATCAATCCGGCGATGATCCTCACCTGGCTGTTCGGGCTGTGGCTGGCCTGGAAGATCTTCGCGTTCCAGGGCGGCTGGCTGCATGCCAAGATCGGCTTGGTGCTGCTTATGTCGGGCATTCACGGCTATCTGGCCGCCGCGGTGCGCAAATTCGCCGAGGACCGCAACGAAAAAACGGCAAGGCACTGGCGGATCGTCAATGAGATCCCCACATTGCTGATGATCGCAATCGTGATCCTGGTCGTAGTGAAGCCCTTCTGAGGCTTCATCCGGCCCCATCAAAAGGCGGCTTGCTCTTTCAGCCGACCGACGATACAAGACGGGTCTTCCTTCCCGTCATGCGCCGCCCCTCATTGCTTTCGGCCGCGCCCGGCATTTGTCGCATCCCGCCGATTTTTTTCCCCAAAGCCTACCCAGAGTCCGTCTAATGCAAGAAATGAAACTCACCGAGTTCAAGAACAAGAAGCCGCCAGAGCTGATCGCTTATGCCGAATCGCTCGAGGTCGAGAACGCCAGTGTCATGCGCAAGCAGGAACTGATGTTCGCGATCCTCAAGAAGCTCGCCGCCCAGGACATCGAAATCATCGGCGACGGTGTGGTCGAGGTGCTGCAGGACGGTTTCGGCTTCCTGCGCTCCGCCAATGCCAACTACCTGCCAGGTCCCGACGACATCTATATCTCGCCGTCGCAGATCCGGCGCTTTTCGCTGAAGACCGGCGATACGGTCGAAGGACCGATCCGCAGCCCGAAGGAGGGCGAGCGCTATTTCGCGCTGCTCAAGGTCAACACGATCAATTTTGACGATCCCGAGAAGATCCGCCACAAGATCCACTTCGACAATCTGACGCCGCTCTATCCGACCTCGCGGCTGAAGATGGAGGTCGACAATCCGCCCAGCAAGGACATATCGCCTCGCGTGATCGACCTGGTGGCGCCGATCGGCAAGGGCCAGCGCGCTTTGATCAACGCACAGCCGCGCACCGGCAAGACGGTGCTGTTGCAGAACATCGCGCACTCGATCACCGCCAATCATCCGGAATGCTATCTGATCGTGCTTCTGATCGACGAGCGACCGGAGGAAGTGACCGACATGCAGCGTTCGGTCAAAGGCGAGGTGATCTCCTCGACCTTCGACGAGCCGGCCGTGCGCCACGTCCAGGTCGCCGAAATGGTCATCGAGAAGGCCAAGCGCCTGGTCGAGCACGGCCGTGATGTGGTGATCCTGCTGGATTCGATCACTCGCCTCGGCCGCGCCTACAACACCGTCGTGCCGTCATCCGGCAAGGTGCTGACCGGTGGTGTCGACGCCAACGCGCTGCAGCGGCCGAAGCGCTTCTTCGGTGCCGCCCGCAACATCGAGGAGGGCGGCTCGCTGACCATCATCGCCACGGCGCTGATCGACACCGGCAGCCGCATGGACGAAGTCATCTTCGAAGAGTTCAAGGGCACCGGCAACTGCGAAATCCAGCTCGACCGCAAGGTGGCCGACAAGCGCATCTATCCGGCAATCGACATCCTCAAGTCCGGTACCCGCAAGGAAGACCTGCTGGTGTCGCGCCAGGACCTGCAGAAGATCTTCGTGCTGCGCCGTATCCTGGCGCCGATGGGAACCACCGACGCGATCGAATTCCTGATCGACAAGCTGAAGCAGACCAAGACCAATGGCGATTTCTTCGATTCGATGAACACTTGAGTTCGGAGGGGGTTCGCCCCCTCCTCTTCGTTCTCGGATCTGCGCCGTGTCCGCTTCCTGCCTATCATCTCGCGGCGAGTTAGGGTCGCCGCAGCAATCCTTCCAGCTCATCCGGATCCGTAACCACCGGCAGGCAGACCTGGCCGGTGCAGAACCAGGCGCCGCGCCGGTTGGTCGGCGGCAGGATTCCGCCGGGCAGCAGGGGTCGATTCGCCGCCGTACCGATCGGCACGACGATATCGACGCGACGCGGATCGGGATTTCGATTCGCGACCGGAATGAGCTTCGGATCCTCCGGCCCATCGACGATGACCAGTTTCAGCGGCTCGATGACGAGCGCGCAGGCATTGACGATGCCCGTCTGGCCATAGGCCTGATGCGCGGCGCGGCCGGCGGCGTGCTCGGCGGTTTTCCACGCCTTCTCCTGCAAGTCGAGATTGCCGGTGAGGGAGGCGAGCCGGAGCTGCGCCTCGATGATCTGGCTGGTCGCCGACGGAATGGCCTCGTCGACATCCCCCCTGATGCGGATCGGCACGTCGGTGCTGTCCGAGGCCGTCAGATAGTAGCCCGCCCCTTCGGCGTCGGCGTGCCAACGGTCCAGTTGTTCGAGGAACTGGCTGGCCTTTTCGACATAATTCCAATCGCCCGTGGCTTCGAACAGCGAGATCGCGGCGTTGGTCATAGCGGCATAGTCGCTCGACAGAGCGGGAAACAATTTCCGGGCGCCGAGCATGGAATGCGGCAAGCGATTGTCGCGGCTGGCGGCGCTGACATGGGCAAAGGCCTTTGCCGCCGCCTCGACCCAATTCGGGCGGGCCAGCGAGCGGCCAGCTTCGGCGAGGGCGGCGATCATCAGGCCGTTCCAGTCGGTAAGGATCTTTGCATCCAGGCCCGGCCTGACGCGTTCTTCCCGCACAGCGAGAAGCCTTGCCTTGAGCGGCACCAACTGGTCCCGGTCCCCCACACCAAGCGCTTGCTGGGAGAGGGTCTGGTGGACCACTGGCTTGCCTTCCCAACCGGGCGGGCTGGAAAGCGTGAAGTATTTGAAAAACAAAACTGAATCGCCGCCAAAGACGGATTCGATCTCTTCCCTGCTCCAGGTGTAGAACAGCCCTTCCTCGCCATCGCTGTCGGCGTCGAGACTGGCGGCAAAGGCGCCGCCGTCGACCCGCATTTCGCGCAGCAGCCAATCGACCGTGTCTTCGATTCGTATCCGGAACAGATTGTTGCCGGTAGCCGCGTGAGCCCAGTTGCAGAAACGGATGAGTTGGGCGTTGTCGTAGAGCATCTTCTCGAAATGCGGCACCAGCCATTCGGCGTCCGTCGAATAGCGGCTGAGCCCGCCGCCGATGTGATCGTAGATGCCGCCGCTCAGCATATGTTCGAGGCTGGTGAGAACGTCGTCACGATGCGCGGCATTGCCGTCGCGCAGCCAGGACAGCCACAACGTTTGCATGAACGGCGCGTTCGGGAATTTCGGCGCGCCGGCGAGGCCGCCGCGGTCGCGGTCGACCATGCCGCCGATGCGGCCGGCAAGGTCGGACAGCGTATCGCGATCGAGAAGCGCCTTGGCATGCGTGGCCGAGAGCCGTGCCTCGACATGGGAGGTCAGGCCATCGGCGCTCTGGTGCAGGCTCGTCCGCTTGTCGCGCCAGGCCTTGTCGACCGCTTCCATCACCTGGATGAATCCCGGACGGCCATAACGCGGCTCGCGCGGGAAATAGGTGCCGCCCCAGAACGGCTTGCCGTCCGGCGTCAGGAACATGGTCAGCGGCCAGCCGCCCTGCTCGCCCATTGAGGACAGGGCCGCCATGTAGATCTGGTCGATGTCGGGGCGCTCCTCGCGGTCGACCTTGATATTGACGAACAGACGGTTCATGACGGCGGCGACGTCGTCATTCTCGAAGCTTTCATGGGCCATGACATGGCACCAGTGGCAGGCGGCATAGCCGATGGAGAGCAGGATAGGCCTGTCCAGCGCCTTTGCTTCTTCCAGCGATGCCGGCGACCATCCCCGCCAGTGCACGGGATTGCCGCTGTGCTGCTGCAGATAGGGGCTGGCCTCGTCGGCAAGCAGGTTTCGCGCGGGCAAAGTCACAAGGGCCAAACTTTCGGGGCAATCCGGGGGCGGTGATGAGGCGGAAGCTAGGGCGGTTCGGTAGAGCGGGCAAATGATTTCAGGCGAATCGATCGTGGCGCTGTCGAGCGGCCGGCTCCCCGCCGGCGTCGCAGTGCTGCGCATATCCGGCCCACGGACTCGATTCGTTGTCGAAACGATTGCCGGCGGCGTGGTTAAAGAGCGGAGCGCGGTTCTGCGCAGGTTCAAGGCGGCGGATGGAACGCTGCTCGACAGCGGTTTGGTTCTCTTCTTCCCCGGGCCCGCGAGCTTCACCGGTGAGGATGTCGCCGAGTTTCATGTTCATGGCGGCCGCGCCGTGGTGGCCAGGATGCTGGAGACGATCGCTGGCTTTGACGGCGTCAGGCATGCCGAACCTGGAGAGTTCACGCGCCGCGCGTTCCTCAATGGCAAGGTCGACCTGGTCGAGACCGAGGCGCTGGCCGACCTCGTCAACGCCGAGACGGAAGCGCAGCGGCGTTTTGCTATCCAAAATGCCGAAGGCGCGCAGCGCGAGCTCTACCTCAATTGGCGTCGGCGCCTGATCCATGCGCGGGCGATGATCGAGGCGGAGATCGACTTCGCCGATGAGGATGACGTACCGGGTTCCGTTTCGGATACGGTTTGGTCAGACGTGCGGTCGATGATGTCGGAAATTGACCGCCACATAGCGGGATTCCACGCCGCCGAAATCATCCGCGACGGCTTCGAAGTCGTCATCCTCGGCGCGCCCAATGCCGGCAAGTCCAGCCTGTTCAATGCCTTGGCGCGGCGCGATGCGGCTATTGTAACGGATGAACCCGGCACCACCCGCGACCTGCTGGAGGTGGTGCTGGACCTCGAAGGCCTGCGTGTCAGGCTGACCGATACGGCCGGGTTGCGGGATGCGCCGGGGAAGGTCGAGGCGATTGGCATAGGGAAGGCGAAAGCCAAGGCGGATCGCGCCGATCTCGTGCTGTTGCTCGAGGACGCCGCCAACCCAAGGGATGCGGGTCCGCTGACAGTGACGGCGCCGGCATTGCGCGTTGGCACCAAGCTTGATCTGCTTGACAGCGAAGCGGCTCACAATGGGGTTCGGCGCTATGAGTTTGGCATATCGGTGATCGACGGGACGGGCGTGGATGGATTGCTGGCGGAGATCGGGCGCCGCGCCAGTCAGGCAGCGGGCGCTGCCGGCGATGTGCTGCCGTCGCGGCTACGCCATGTCGAGCTGCTCAATGCCGCGAACCGGCATCTGCACCGCGCCGCCGATGAACGGACCGCGCAGGAACTGCGCGCCGAAGAACTGCGCCTGGCAGCCGACCGGCTGGGGCGAATCGTGGGCGCCGTAGACGTCGAGGACTTGCTGGACGTGATCTTTTCCCAGTTCTGCATCGGAAAGTGACTCACGTGAAACACTGCGGTCGCTGGCAGGGCCTCCTCCGACTGACTCACGTGAAACAGTCTTGGGGCCGTGATTCACGTGAAACGCGGACAGAAGCAGCCTTTCCCTGTTTCACGTGAAACGTCGCGCGGAAGTTTTCTTGACAGCATGGCCTCGCAGGGACATGTGTCGCTCATCTCATTGAGTCCGGGACCTATGTAAAATGACCGATCACTATGATGTGGTTGTGGTGGGCGGCGGCCATGCCGGTTGCGAGGCTGCCGGCGCGGCCGCGCGCGCCGGCGCCAGCACCGCTCTGGTATCGCTGCGTTTCGATACGATCGGCGTCATGTCGTGCAATCCGGCGATCGGCGGTCTCGGCAAGGGGCATCTGGTGCGCGAGATCGACGCCATGGACGGGCTGATGGGCCGCGTGGCGGACGCCGCCGGGATCCAGTTTCGTCTGCTCAACCGCCGCAAGGGGCCAGCGGTGCGGGGTCCGCGCACGCAGGCCGACAGGAAGCTCTATCGCCTTGCCATGCAGGAAGCGATTCGGCAGCAGAATGATCTCGACGTCGTCGAGGGCGAAGTTCTCGATTTCGAAATGCCAGATGGAAAGATCGCCGCGGTTCTGCTGGCGGACGGCCGCCGGCTTGCCTGCGGCGCCGTGGTGCTGACGACGGGGACCTTCCTGCGCGGTCTCATCCACATCGGCGAGAAGAAGATCGTCGCCGGCCGCATGAACGAGAAGGCCAGCATGGGATTGTCGGCGACGATGGACCGCGCCGGGTTTAAGCTCGGGCGGCTCAAGACCGGCACGCCACCGCGGCTCGATGGGCGGACCATCGACTGGGCATCGCTCGACAGCCAGGCGGCGGACGAGCAGCCCGTGCCGTTCTCCCTGATGACCGACCGCATCGTCACACAGCAGATCGATTGCGGCATTACCCGCACGACGACGGCGACGCATGAGCTGATCCGCGCCAATCTTGGCCGTTCGGCGATGTATTCCGGCTCGATCGAAGGCGTCGGGCCGCGCTATTGCCCGTCGATCGAGGACAAGATCGTCAAGTTCGGCGATCGGGACGGGCACCAGATCTTTCTCGAGCCGGAAGGGCTCGACGACCACACTGTCTATCCCAACGGGATTTCGACCTCGCTACCGGAAGACGTTCAGCTCGATATCCTCAAGACCATTCCGGGGCTGGAGCGTGCGGTCATGCTGCAGCCCGGCTATGCCATAGAATACGACCACGTCGATCCGCGCGAACTGCATCAGACACTGGAGACCAAGCGCGTCGCCGGGCTCTTTCTCGCCGGGCAGATCAACGGCACGACCGGCTATGAAGAGGCGGCTGGACAGGGCCTGCTCGCCGGCCTCAATGCCGCGCGGCGCGCCGGAGGGGGCAAGCAGGTCGTCCTCAGCCGCACCCAGGCCTATATCGGCGTGATGGTCGACGATTTGACCAGCCGCGGCATCAGCGAACCCTATCGGATGTTCACCTCGCGGGCCGAGTTCCGGCTGTCGCTGCGCGCCGACAACGCCGATGAGCGGCTGACCCCGCTGGCCGACAAGCTTGGGATCGCCTCGGCGCGACGGATGCAGCGTTATGCCGATGTCATGCGGCGGCTCGACGAAGCGCGCCAGCTGGCGCTTTCGCTGACCATGACGCCGAACGAGGCGGCACGGCACGGTCTGGAGATCAACCGCGACGGCGTGCGCCGGTCCGGCTTTGAACTACTGGCCTATCCCGGTGTCGACGTGGCCTGGTTGGCCAGGGTCGAGCCGAAGTTTCACGACATCGACGCCAAGACCGCCGAGCGTCTCGAAACGGAAGCGAAATATTCGGTCTATCTCGATCGCCAGAGCACGGATGTCGCGCAGATCCGGCATGAAGAGAGCCGGCTGATCCCGGAGACGGTCGATTTCGCCGGCGTGCCCGGACTGTCCAATGAGCTGAAACAGAAGATGCAGGCGAGGCGGCCGCGCTCCATCGCGGATGCACAGCGCATGGAAGGCATGACGCCGGCAGCGCTGGCGATCATCGTCGCGCATGTCCGCCATTGGGAATCCGCACAAAAGGCCGAGCAGAGGGACGTTGCGTGAGCTCGTTTTCCCTGAAGAGCCTGCAACACGCTGCCTGTCCGGTGTCACGTGA
>NZ_RZSJ01000509.1:0-4499 GCF_003998025.1 Mesorhizobium sp. M8A.F.Ca.ET.021.01.1.1 | reverse complement strand
GGTGATGTCATCACCCAGGTCGATGGCAAGGACGTTGCCTCGCCGAAGGAACTCGCCCGCCTGATCGGCGCCTATTCGCCGGGCAAATCGGTTGATGTCACCGTGTGGCGTGACGGCAAGAGCCAGACGGTCAAGGTCGATCTCGGCAAACTGCCCATCAGCGACAAGCAGGCATCGGGCGACCAGAAGCAGCAACCCACCGCTCCGGCAAAGCCGGACACGCTCGCCGATCTCGGCCTCACCGTCACCAAGTCTGAAAACGGCAAGGGTCTGGTGGTGACCGACGTCGACCCCGACAGCGCTGCCGCCGATCGCGGCATCCAGCCGGGCGACGTCATCACCGCGGTCAACTCCGCGGAGGTCAACGGCACCGACGACGTCACCAAGGCCATGGCCGATGCGGTCAAATCCGGACGCAAGGCGGTGCTGATGCAGATCACCCGCGACGACAACAACCGCTTCGTCGCGCTGCCGGTGGCCAAGGGCTGAGACGACTTTTCCAATGCGGCGGTTTCAACACCCCCGAGTCGCCGCATGGGAAAGCAAGAAGGAGAGCCCGTTAGTCAGTCATCGCGCTCTTCTTCAGTGGCAGCGGGCTTCCCATCGCCCGCTGCCGCGCGCCGCATATGGGTGCCACATCACGCTCTCGTGCCCGAAGTCGGTCGGTTCGGTGGTCGCGGGGGGAAACGACATGACCGGGAACTGGCATGTCCGGCGCAACGACGCCACGGAACAAGGATTTCATCGCGCACGCTCTCGATCATCTTGATCGCGATGCGCTTTGGCAAAGGCTAGAATGCAGATGCCGGCTACTCAATCTTCCAGCGAAATCGCGTATAACGGCCCTATGAAGATTCTCGTCATAGAAGACGACCGCGAGGCTGCGGATTATCTGCAGAAAGCCTTCACCGAAGCCGGTCATACGGCACATGTCGCCGGTGACGGCGAGACCGGCTTCGCGCTTGCCGATGCGGGTGATTACGACGTGATGGTCATCGACCGGATGATGCCGCGCCGCGATGGCCTGTCGGTCATTGCCGCTCTCCGCTCCAGGGGCAACACGACACCAGTGCTCATCCTGTCGGCGCTGGGCGAGGTCGATGACCGGGTCACCGGCCTGCGTGCCGGCGGCGACGACTATCTGACCAAGCCCTATGCCTTTTCCGAACTTCTGGCGCGTGTCGAGGTGCTGAACCGACGCGCCAGCGCCAAGGAGGCCGAGACCGTCTACCGGGTTGGCGACCTTGAACTCGACAGGCTGTCGCATTCTGTCCGCCGGGCCGCGCGTGAGATCACGCTGCAGCCGCGCGAATTCCGCCTGCTCGAATATCTCATGCGCCATGCCGGCCAGGTGGTGACGCGCACCATGCTGCTCGAAAATGTCTGGGATTATCATTTCGATCCGCAGACCAATGTCATCGATGTCCACGTCTCGCGGCTGCGCGGCAAGATCGAAAAGGGCTTCGACAAGCCGATCCTGCACACGGTTCGAGGCGCCGGCTACATGCTGAAGGGCGGCTAGGCGACAGCATGGCTCTTTCCGTGCCCGCCATCATGAAGACGACGGCAGCGCGGCTTTCGGCGCTTTATTTCCTGCTTTTCGCGCTGTGCGCCGTGCTGCTGGTCTTCTACATGACGTCGCTGTCAGCGAGCATGCTGACCGGGCAGACGCAGGACACAATCAATGATGAGATAATAGGCTTGGCCAGCGCCTACAAAAAGGGCGGCTTGCCATTGCTGGTGCGTGTGGTCGAAAACCGCTCCCGCCAGCCTGGCGCCAACCTCTATCTGATCGCCGACACCAATGGCCAGATCCTGACCGGCAATGTGCAGGCCCTGGAGCCGGGTGTAATCGATACCGAGGGATGGACGACCGAGCCGTTCTCCTACAAGCGCTTCGGCGAAGGTGAGCTTGATCGTTTGCGCAGCGGAGCGTCCGACCAGACGACGTCTCCTTCAACTGGCGACAACGCGGTGCAGGCTGAAGGCGAGAAGGGCCACAATGCCATCGCGCTGGTGCTGCGGCTGCCCAATCAGATGATCCTGCTGGTCGGCCGCGATCTTGGCGAACCGGAGCGTTTTCGCGCCGTTATCCGCCGCTCGCTGATGCTGGCGCTCGGCATGATGGGGCTCGGCGGACTGCTAATCTGGTTCTTTGTCGGCCGCGCCGCGCTGAAGCGCATCGACAGCGTGTCGGAGGCCAGCCGTCGCATCATGGGCGGCGATCTCAGTGGCCGATTGCCGGTTACGGGCACCGGCGACGAATTCGATCGGTTGTCCGAAAACCTCAATTCCATGCTGGCCAGGATCGCCACGCTCAATGAAGGCTTGAAACAGGTTTCCGACAACATCGCGCATGATTTGAAGACGCCGCTGACCCGGCTGCGCAACCGGGCCGAGGCGACGCTTTCTGGCAAGCAGAAGACGTCGGACTATCGGCAGGCGCTGGAGGGCACCATCGCCGAGTCCGACCAGCTGATAAAGACCTTCAACGCCATCCTGATGATCTCCCGGCTGGAGGCTGGATATTCTTCCGAGCACACCAACCGCGTCGATCTGGCGGCTGCCGTGCGCGATGTGGTCGAGCTCTACGAGCCGGTGGCCGAGGAGGCTGGCGTTTCGCTGGACGCCGAGGTGAACGGTGCTTTTGCCGTTGACGGCAACCGCGAACTGATCGGCCAGGCGCTCTCCAACATCGTCGACAATGCGATCAAGTACTCGACCGATTCTACGTCCAAGCCGGCGGTCCGCGTGGCGCTCGAACGCACGCATGGCGAGATCAGGCTTTCCGTCGCCGACAACGGCCAAGGCATTCCCGACGATGCCGATCGCGCCCGGGCGACGGAGCGCTTCGTGCGGCTGGAGAAAAGCCGTTCGCAGCCTGGTTCCGGCCTTGGCCTCAGTCTCGCCAAGGCGGTCATGACATTCCACTACGGCCGGCTTGACCTGTTGCCCGGCAATCCGGGACTATCCGTGGTCATGAGTTTCCCCACACGCGAGGACCACTGATGGCGGCCGTTGCCAAGCGGAGCAAGACAGACTGGTTGCTGAGCCTGGAAACCCCGCTTGTCCCGCTCGACGAGGGGCGGGCGCGGCAGGAACTGGCCGAAATCGCGGACGCAGCGCGCGAAGAAGGGCTGACACGGGCGGCCAAATTCCTGGCCGGCAAGGGGACGGCGCAGGATTTCCTGGCCGCCGTCTTCGACCTTTCGCCGTTCCTGCGCGATACGGCGCGCCGCCGGCCGCAAATCCTCGACGGCCTCTTCGACCTGCCGATCGAGGCCCGCCTGAAGGCGATCACCGCCGCGATCGACCAGGCGCCGCTGGCCGAAACGGTCTCGGAATCCGGCCTGATGATGGAGCTGCGCCAGCATAAGGCCGAGGCGCATTTCCTGATCGCGCTCGCCGATCTTTCGGGCGAGGCCGAAACGTCGCTGACAGTAAGGCGCTTGAGCGATCTCGCCGACGCCTGCACCCGCGCGGCTGTCGATTTCCTGCTGCGTGACGCGCATGGCCAGGGCAAGCTCAGACTGCCAGACCTCGACAGCCCGTCGCATCAATCGGGCTGGATCCTGCTTGGAATGGGCAAGCTCGGCGCGCATGAGCTGAATTTCTCCTCCGATATCGACCTCGTCGTGTTCTTCGATCCGGAAGCGCCCGCCGTGGTCGATCCCCTCGACGCCACCGATTTGTTCTCGCGCCTGACGCGCCGGCTGGTGCGCATCCTGCAGGATCGCACCGAGCACGGCTATGTCTTCCGCACCGATCTGAGATTGCGTCCCGATCCCGGCTCGACCCCGCTGGCGATTCCGGTTGAAGCCGCGCTGCGCTACTACGAGGCGCGCGGCCAGAACTGGGAGCGTGCCGCGATGATCAAGGCGCGCCCGGTGGCAGGCGATCTGGCGGCCGGCGATGCCTTTCTCAAGGAACTCCAGCCCTATATCTGGCGCAAATACATGGACTACGCCGCGATTGCCGACGTCCATTCGATCAAACGCCAGATTCATGCCCATAAGGGTCACGGCGAGATCGCCGTGAAGGGGCACAACGTCAAGCTTGGGCGCGGCGGCATCCGCGAGATCGAGTTCTTCGTCCAGACCCAGCAGCTCATCGCCGGCGGCCGCTTCCCGGAGCTGCGCGGCCGCGAAACCGTGCCCATGCTCGGTCAGCTCGCGGCTCGGGGCTGGATCACATCGGATGCGCGTGACGCGCTCGCCCGCCAGTACTGGTTCCTGCGCCGGGTCGAACACGCCATCCAGATGGTGGCCGACGAGCAGACGCACACGCTGCCGGAAGACGATGAAGGGCTGGAGCGCATCGCCCGCATGCTGGGCTTTGCCGACGCGGCCGCTTTTGCCGGGGCGTTCCGTGCCTCGCTGCAGCAGGTCGAGCGCCATTATGCGGCGCTGTTCGAAACGGCGCCCGAGCTTTCGGCCGGCATCGGCAATCTTGTCTTCACCGGTGACGTCGACGACCCGAATACGCTGCAGACCCTGCAC
>NZ_RZSJ01000508.1:0-4542 GCF_003998025.1 Mesorhizobium sp. M8A.F.Ca.ET.021.01.1.1 | reverse complement strand
GATGACCCAGAAGACATCGGCCGGCTGGCCGGCCTCGCCACGCGTCACCGCCACCATGACCGCGCCGACGAAACCGACGGCGATGCCTGATATGCCCAGCATGTTGGGCCGCCGCACGCCGAGCAGGATCGACAACACCAGCGTGACGACGGGCGACAGCGTGAACATGATGCCGGTGTAGCCGGCGCCCAAATGCGGTATGGCCGAGAACATCAAAAGGTTTGGCACGGCATAAGACACTGCGGCGGTGACGAAGAAATAGCGAAGCTTGTGCGCCGTGAGCCGGATGCGCTGGCCGCGCAGCAGCAATACGACGAGAAGCACGCCGCCGGCGCCGAGCGAGATGACGAAGGCCCAGACCATGGCCGGCATGCCGGCCACCGTGGCGAGCTTGCCGAAAGGCAGCGTCAGGCCAAGCAGCCCCCCGGTGACGATCAGCAGGCCGAGCGCCGAATCCCAGAGAAGTTTCATGATCGATCCCTGTCCGCACGGCCCTTGGCCGGCATTGCATCTTGGGATAAGATAATGGAAAGATTCTTAACGTCAAGATACATTACGGTGAGATAGATGGACCGTGCAGGGAAAGCCATCGAGCAGTGGAAGCGGGAGCGGCCGGACCTAGACGTATCACCGATGGCCGTGATCGGGCGCTTGAATGAGGTCTCCTCGCTGATCGCCCGCGACCGCCTTGCGCCGCTCTTTGCCCGTTTCGGATTGCAGGCGGGAGAGTTCGATGTGCTGGCGACGCTGCGCCGCTCAGGCGCGCCTTACGCGCTGACGCCGACGGCGCTTTACGAGGCGACGATGGTGACCTCCGGGGCCATGACCAACAGACTGGATCGGCTCGAAACATCCGGCCTGATCCAGCGCGCGCCACACCCCAACGACCGGCGCGGCATCATCGTGCGGCTGAGCGACAAGGGCCTTGCGCTGATCGACGAGGCTGTCACCGCCCATGTGGCGAACGAGCATCAGATCCTGTCCGGCCTGACGCTGACCGAAAGAGAAACACTTTCGCGTCTGCTGGAAAAACTGATCAGCAGCGTGAGCTAAGTGCTCAGTTCCGGTCGTCCGGAAACACTGGAATCGGCATGAAATCGACGCCGTCCTCGGCAAGGCCCTTGGCCTCTTCCAGCGTCGCCTCGCCATAGATGCCGCGCGCATCGGTTTCGCCGAAGTGGATCTTTCGCGCTTCCTCGGCGAACTTGTCGCCGACATAGTCGGCGTTCTCGCGCACTTTCTCGGCCATCGCCTTCAGTTGCGCCAGCGCCTGCTTCTGCGCCTCGCCCATGGCAAGCGCTATGGTTTCCTGCTTGCGGGCCGTGGACACGGCGGGCGCCATCAGCGCTTTCTCGACCTTGTGCGAACCGCAGCTGGGGCAATCGACGAAGCCGCGCTTCTTCTGGGTGTCGAAATCGTCATTGCTGCGAAACCAGCCCTCGAACTCGTGCTCGTTTTCGCAGATCAGGGAAAAGCGGATCAAGAGGCGGCACCCCTGAGACGTGGCGCGTCAACCTCGCCGGCATTGATTGTGAAATCCCGCGCATTCTTCAAATTGGGGATCTTCTTGCGCGCCGCAAGCGATTGCGCCGGGTCGATCGCGGCGACGATCACCCCAGGCTCGTCATGCGCGGCTTCCGCGATGATGCGGCCCCACGGATCGACGATCAGAGAATGCCCATAGGTCTCGCGGCCATCCTCGTGCAGGCCACCTTGCGCGGCGGCAACGACGAAGGCGCCGTTCTCGATGGCGCGTGCCCTGAGCAACACGTGCCAATGCGCCTCGCCGGTCTGGCGGGTGAAAGCGGCGGGCACGGAAAGCAGATCGGCGCCGGCCATCGCCTCGGCGCGGAACAGTTGCGGAAAGCGCAGGTCGTAGCAGACGGCAAAGCCGAGCTTCGCGCCCCCGATCCCGGTGACGACGGCCTCCGTGCCAGGCTCGTAGGCGGCCGATTCACGCCAGCTCTCGCCATTGTCGAGATCGACGTCGAACATGTGGATCTTGTCGTAGCTGGCGAGCGTCACGCCATCGGGGCCGAACAGGAGCGCGCGGTTGGCGAGCTTGCCGTCGGCGCGCAGGATAGCGGTCGAGCCGATATGCAGGAACACGCCGAGTTCGCGCGCCAGCCTGCGCGCGGTTGCGACGATGATGTCCTTGTCTTCGGAGGTGAAGGAAGCGGCGCGCGCTTGCCTGTCGCGGATCAGCGCTCCGGTCATTTCCGGCGTCTGGATGTAGGTTGCGCCTTGGGCCGCGGCCTCACGCACCAATCGTTCGAGATCGACCGCATTGCGCTCGGGGCTCTCGCCTGAGCGCATCTGGATTGCCGCTGCCTTGAAAACACCCATTGTCACACCTCAAATCGACGAGCCGTTGGCGAGCAGTTTGTCCAGTCGACCCTCCGCCTCCAGATCATGGAGGTCGTCGCAGCCGCCGACATGCGTGTCGCCGATGAAAATCTGCGGAAAGGTGGTGCGCCCGTGGGCGCGCGACATCATTTCCTGGCGCAGCTCCGGCGAAAACGAGGCGTCGTGCTCGGTATAGGCGACACCCTTGCGCTCCAGCAGCCGCTTGGCCGCCGTGCAGTAGCCGCACATCATGCGCGTATAGATCGTGACATCGACCATGACGAATTCCGTTTCCGTTGCCGACTTATATAGTCGCGGACTCGTCCGCCCGGAAGTCCCCAGGCAACACGCGGGCAAAGGTCAGCACGTCGACGGCGGCAGCGCCTCCCTTTTTCAGCGCCTTGGTGGCGGCACGCACGGTGGCGCCGGTGGTGTAGACATCATCGATCAGAAGCACCCTGCGGCCTGCAATCTCAATCTCCGCCTCGGCGGGCACGCGAAAGGCGGCGCGCACGTTCTCCTCGCGCTCCTGCCGCTCCAGCCCGACCTGCTGGCGGGTGAGTTTGACACGACGCATGGCGGAAGGCGCGAAAGACAGCCCGCTGAGCTCGCAAACCGAGCGCGCCAGTTCCGCCGACTGGTTGAACCGCCGCCTGAAAAAACGGCGCCAATGCAGCGGCACAGGCACCACCACATCCGCGTCGGCGATAAGGTCGGCGCCCACGCGAACCATCCAGCGCGCCATCCAGGGAGCGAGATCGGTGCGGTCCTGGTATTTCAGCCCTTGCACCATCTGGCGGGCCACGCCGGAATAGGCGACCGCTGCCCGCGCCCGTTCGAAGGGCGGCGGATCGGCGATCGCCTCCGCCGACAGAAAACCATCCCCCATATGATGGGTGAACGGCGTGCCCATCACCGGGCACCAGGGCCGCTCCAGCAGCCGCAGCTTCGGCCAGCAGGCGCCGCACAGCACGCCGGGCTGCGAGACTTGCCGGCGGCAACCGGCGCAGACCGGCGGAAACAGGATGCGCGCCGGCCAGCCCAGAGCCGACCGGGCTGCCGACCCGGCCAGCTTCCTGATCTCGTCGGACTTGATCTTGGGCATCGGATCGGCCACGTGGTTGGTTTCTCGTCGCCCACCATACGAACCATATCAGGGCGCGGACATACAAGGACCATCCCTTGCAGCCTATAATGGATACCTCTCTGTGGCTGGCGCACAAGCGGCGCGCGCTCATCCATCCGGTTGACGGTGCCGACTTCCTCATGCATCGCGCCGCTGAGGATCTTGCCGACCGGCTGGGTGCCGTCGAGCGCAGGTTCGCCAAGGCGGCGGTGCTGTTTTGCCAGACCTCGGCCGCCGCCGACGTCCTTGCGCAGAGCGGCAAGGTAGCCGATATCGCCCGTGTCGAGACGGACGCGGCTTTCCTGAATGGTGCCGCCGGCCTGATTGCGCCGCTCGAGACCGTGCCGTTCGAGCCGCAGGGGCTCGATCTGGTGGTGTCGCTTTTGTCGCTGCAAACCATGAACGACATCCCGGGCATGCTGATCCAGATCCGCCGCGCCCTGCGGCCGGACGGACTTTTCCTCGGCGCCTTCGCGGGCGCCGGCACCCTGTCGGAACTGCGCGAAAGCCTGCTTGCCGCGGAGACCGATATCTACGGTGGCGCCAGCCCGCGCGTCATCCCGTTCACCGATGTGCGCGATGCTGGCGCACTGCTGCAGCGCGCCGGTTTCGCGTTGCCGGTCGCCGACGTCGAGACGGTGACGGTGCGCTATGCCAACCTGTTTGCGCTTATGGCCGACCTGCGTTCCATGGGCGAAACCAGCGCGCTTGCCGACCGCAGCCGGCGGCCGGGCTCGCGCAGACTGTTTGCCCGCGCCGCGGAAATCTACGCCGAACGCTTCTCCGACCCCGACGGTCGCGTCAGGGCAAGCTTTTCGATTGTCTGGATGTCCGGCTGGGCGCCCGACGCGTCGCAGCAAAAGCCGCTGAAGCCCGGTTCGGCCAAGGTTTCGCTAAAGACTATACTGGAGGGGCCTGAAGGGCATTGACCTGTTCGCAGGCTCTAGAGCGGTTCCTGTTTTGAGAGAATCGTAGGATTCCCAAAGCAGCTGGTTTGTGATTCAAGATGCTGGCTGGATTGGAGGCCAGCATCTGATGACGCGAGCGCTTTCAAACGATCTTCGTGAGCG
>NZ_RZSJ01000507.1:0-4544 GCF_003998025.1 Mesorhizobium sp. M8A.F.Ca.ET.021.01.1.1 | reverse complement strand
CTCCTGACAAAGCTGTGCGGAAACTGACCCTGACGTAACCTCCCGGCGATCACATTTTTCCGTAACCGGCTATTGATGGTTGACGCGACCGGCTCACGGGGGCAGTCTCCAGAGGTCAGCGAAGCCGACCGTCTTTCGATGGCCTCGCCGCCCCAAGGCGGCCTGCGAGACGCCGCAGGCATTTGCGATTTGCGCTTCGCGATGGCAATGTCGTAACGGACAAAGGAGCGGAGCATGACGCCACCGGATAGTCCCCCAGGGCTCCACGTCTCGTTGGAGCCGAGGCAGGCATAAGTGCCAGGGTATAGCGTTTGCGCCACCAGACAAACCGTGACCTGCCATATCCCCCAAAATTAGAGACTGTTAGTCGGATCGTCGGCTGAATGCCGCGAAGCATCCGAAATCCAACGCCGGCAGTACACTCCCGGCAAAAAATGGATTTGAGATCCAGAAAAGCCCCGTCCGTTTGCCCCAGGCACGGCGGGGCTATTCTTTTGGGCGGGCTCGAGTTTGCAGGACCGATCTTTTGCCCTACCTGGGCGGCTTGATCCCGCCAACCCCGACATCGACCGTGATGCTGCCGGAAATCCTGACATCCGTATCGCCGATCTTGAACTGCCCGTTGCCGCTGCTAGGGAATGCGTCGTCGGGTTCGGGCACCGGGGCTGGCTTGGCGATGCGATAGTCGCCGCTCACGCCGGGCAGGGCGCTTTTCTGCGCCGACGACGAGGCGCCGTCGGCAAGTGCCGAACTGGAGAAAAGGCCGACGATGGCGAGCACCATGGTGGCTGTGACACGGTGCGATGGTCTGGATCGATGAGTGTCGGTCATCTCCCTGTTATAGGGACCTGCCGCCACTTGAACCAGACCGGTATCGTCAAATCTTCGTTCTCGGGTCACGCCGCCTTTTTGCGGGTGTCGAAAACATGGTCGACAAGGCCCCATGCCTGGGCCTCGCGGGCCGTCATGAAATGGTCGCGGTCGAGCGTGCGTTCGACCTCTTCATAGCTGCGGCCGCAATGCTGGGCGTAGAGTTCGGTCATGTGGCGCTTGGTCTGGCCGATGCGTTCGGCATGCCGCTGGATGTCGGAAGCTTGGCCCTGGAAGCCGCCGAGCGGCTGATGCAGCAGGATGGTGGCATTGGGCAGCGCGATCCGGCGCCCGGCCGTGCCCGCCATCAGCAGGAACGATCCCATCGACGCGGCAAAGCCCATGCACACGGTCGACACCGGGCAACTGATATATTGCATCGTGTCGTAAATGGCGAAGCCGCTGGTCACCATGCCACCCGGCGAGTTGATGTAGAGCGAAATCTCCTTCTCGGGGTTGTCCGATTCCAGCGACAAAAGCTGCGCGCAGACCAGCGCCGAGACGTCGTCATTGATCTCGCCGTTGATGAAGACGATGCGCTCGCGCAGCAGCCGCGAAAAAATGTCGAAGGCACGTTCGCCGCGGCTCGATTGCTCGATCACCATCGGCACAAGACTGGCAACACCGCTCATTTTTCTTCTCCAATTTCCGTGTTCAGGCCGCGCGCAGCAGAAGATGCGGCGTGTTGCTCGCGGCGATGAGCTTTCCGGCTCCGCTCAGCGAAAGCCGGCAGCCGGCGCTCGTCATGGTAACGGCCGCCTTGCGAGCAAAGCCGTCATGGACGATGCGCAGATGCGTGCCGCCCGAAACGGTGCGGGCGAGTGTGAAGGTGACGGTGCTGTCGAGCGGGTGCTGCCGCGCCGCATCGTCCGAGTGTTCCCGCCAGGAATAGCGCAGCAGGTGCTCGGGCTCGGCGTCAAGGATCTCGCACTCGATCGCCGCGTCGGGCCCGGCGAAGGCAAAGCGGCTGCCGGTCTGTGGCCTGATATCATTCGGCATCATCCAGGCGGCGAGCAGTTCCGGCACGGTCAGCGCCCGCCACACCTTTTCCGGCGGCTCGGCTAGGTCATATTCGAATTCGATCGCATCCGGTGCGACTTCGCGTTGGCTCTTCATTGATCCATGTCCTTCAAAACCGTCTTCAGCCTTTCGATGCGCTCCGGCCAGAACGTCCGGTAGCGTTCAATCCAGGAGAGCAGCGGGGCAAGCCCCTGCGGATCGGCGCGGTAATAGGCGTTGCGGCCGGCCCGCCGCTCGACCACGAGGCCGGCACCGCGCAGCACCGCCAAGTGCTGGGAGACGGCGGGCTGCGACACAGTCAGGCCGCTGCGCAGTTCCGACACGCTCATCTCGCTTGTCGCGAGCCGCTCGAAGACGGCGCGGCGTGTCGGGTCGGCCAGGGCGCGGAAAATCTCTGCTTCGATCATGACAAAAGCATAAGTCGATACTTATTGATTTGGCAAGCGCTGTTTTGCAACCCATATGAGGACCTTGGCCATTGCTGCCATTCCTTGACAATCAGCGGCGGTGCATATAGGAACGAAAAGGGAACAAAAACCTTGTGGGAAAAGCCAGCCTTGGCAGGCGGCTGACGTCCGTAGCCTGTAAGGTGCTGCGACAAAAATTTGTTTCGGATGAGCGCGGAGAAATATCATGGCGGGTAGCGTCAATAAGGTCATTCTGGTCGGCAATCTCGGCGCGGACCCTGAAATCCGGCGCCTGAATTCGGGCGAGCCGGTCGTCAACATCCGCATCGCCACCTCGGAAAGCTGGCGCGACAAGAATTCCGGCGAGCGCAAGGAAAAGACCGAGTGGCATAACGTCGTCATCTTCAATGAGGGCATCGCCAAGGTGGCGGAGCAATATCTGAAGAAGGGCATGAAGGTCTATGTCGAGGGCCAGTTGCAGACGCGCAAATGGCAGGACCAGACCGGTGCCGACAAATACACGACCGAAGTCGTGCTGCAGAAATTTCGTGGCGAGCTGCAGATGCTCGATGCGCGCGGCCAGGGTGAGGGCGGCCAGGTCGGCGGCTACAGCGGTGGCGGCAGCAGCCGCGGGTCGGATTTCGGCCAGTCGAGCCCGAATGAAGGGTTCAACCGCGGTGGCGGCAACGCTCCAAGGGGCGGCGGTGGCGGCGGTTCGTCGCGCGAACTGGACGACGAAATTCCGTTCTGATCGGGAGCCTACCAAACGGCGAATGCTTGTGCTTGATATGCCCCGAGGGTCCTGCATGGACTTTCGGGGTTTTGCATTGTTGATTTGAGCTGACGCCGGCGCGATCGACAGACTGAAAGGACAGGGCGATGAAGGCACGGGTAAAATGGGTCGAGGAGCGCACCTTCGTCGGCGAATCCGGCAGCGGCCACAAGGTCGTATTGGGAACCGCGTCCAGCCCGGACGGCAAGACCCCGGGGCCGAGCCCGATGGAACTGGTGCTGATCGGCACCGGCGGCTGTTCGGCCTATGATGTCGTCCACATCCTTGAAAAGGGACGCGAGGCGATCGAGGACTGTGTCGTATAACTCGACGCCGACCGGGCCGAGACCGACCCGAAGGTGTTCACCCGCATCCACATGCATTTCATCGTCAAGGGCCGCGCGCTGTCGCGCGACAAGGTCAAGCGGGCGATCGATCTGTCGATCGACAAATATTGCTCGGCTTCCGCCATGATGGCCAAGACGGCCACGCTTACGCATGACTTCGAGATCGTCGATACGACGGCGCAGTAGGGCCGCAGGGATACCGTTCAACTAGCCATCAGCGCCTTGATGCCGTCGGCGACGAACTGCACCGCCAGCGCCGCCAGAATAACGCCGAGCAGGCGGGTCAGGATCGAGCGGCCGGTCTGGCCGAGGATGCGGTCGATGCGCTCCGACAGAACGAACACCAGATAGGTGATGGCGAGGCAGACGAAGATGATGCCGACCAGCGCCGCCTGTGCCGCAAAGCCCTGAAACGAGCCGGAGAGCAGCACAGTCGCCGAAATCGCACCGGGACCGGCGATCAGCGGGATCGCCAGCGGGAAGGCGGCGATGTTGTGGATCATGTCCTTGGTGATGGCGACGTCGCCGATCTTCTCCTTGCGGTCCTGGCGGCGCTCGAACACCATTTCGAAGGCTATGAAGAACAGCAGAAAACCGCCTGCTACGCGGAAGGCCGGCAGCGTGATGCCGAACACCGACAGGATCGAGGCACCTGCGATCGCGAACAGCGCCATCACCAGGAAGCCGATGATCGAGGCGCGTACGGAGACCTGCTGGCGCTCGTCGCGATTCATGCCGCGTGTCACGGCGAGGAACAGCGGTGCCAGCCCGGGCGGATCGATGGTCACGAGAATGGTGACGAAGGCATTGAACAGGCTGTCGAAACTCGGCATCGCTGACCCCTCCCGCCGGGCCGAGCCCGCACTCCTATTGGTAGAGCAAAGCCCGGTCGATGGGAACTGTCGGAGGGGCCGGAGACTTCGATGCGGTAGGGCGCGTCGCGGCGAAACGGATTCAGGCGACGCGCTTTGTCCGGTGGGCAAAATGCTCATAGGTGATTTGCCAAGGGTGGCTCTCGGAAGGTCTTTCCTCGCCGATCCAATGGAAGCTATTGGCAGTGATCTCGGTGAAACGCCATCGAGTTTGCAGACCGCGCGAGTCATCGCCGATCTGGACAATGTCCTTACC
>NZ_RZSJ01000506.1:0-4554 GCF_003998025.1 Mesorhizobium sp. M8A.F.Ca.ET.021.01.1.1 | reverse complement strand
GCATGGAACGGCATGTTCCAGGCCAGCTTGCGCACCGCCCAATTGGTCAGCGTCGTCCTGGTGTTTTCCAGCATGTTCGCGACGAACGGGCAGCGGCCGTGCTCGGCCAGCAGATAAAGCCGCAGGAATGGCTGTCCGAGCAGAGCCGGCAAGATCCAGACATAGAACAGCACCGTTGCCTCGAACCAGATGGCAAGCGCCAGGACCACGACATAGAACCCGATCATCGCACGTGCCTCGGCGCGCACTTTGGGCAGGCCCTTTGGCGGCACATAGCTATCGTGGCAGTCCCCACGCGCATTGGTGTACAGCGTCTTGAAATGCCCCCACCACACCGGCAGGCCCGAGACGTGGACAATGTATTGCCGCAAGGTCTCAGGCTTCGGGAAGGCAAGCTCGGGATCGTTTTCCGGATCCTGCGTGTACCGGTGGTGAGCGAAGTGGAAGTAGCGGAACCAGTCGGCGGGCAGCCCGATGGCCAGGCTGCACAGCCGCGCCACGCCGTCATTCAGCCGCTGCGTATTGAAAGCCGTGCGGTGAACCGACTCGTGCAGCAGCGTGAACAGGAACACGATCAGGATGCCTTGCGGCAGCATCAGCAATGGCCAGAACGGCACCTCGGCCGCGATCAGCGATCCAATGATGACAATCGCACCCAAGTGAGCGCCGAGCTGGAACAGGCCCGCGACATCCGATTTGGCCGTCAGGCGATTGCGCTCTTCTGTCGTCAGTGACGCGATGATGTCGCGATGGTCCATCGGCCTCGATCCAGGCTGGAGATTGATGAAGACCACTCTATTCCGCAAAAAAGCTTTCCAAAAACGACGATTCCTGCGATTTGGATAAGCTAAGCTTATCTATCTGGCGATCATGGTCACATCCCCATCCCTGAAAGGGCTCCAGGCTTTCGAAGCCGCCGCACGTACGGGCAGCTTTGCCGCGGCGGCGGAAGAACTTTCGGTCTCGGCTGCCGCCGTCAGCCAGCTTATCCGCACCTTGGAGGAGCAGATGGGCCGCAAGCTGTTTCAGCGGGTCAACCGGCGCGTTGTCCTCACCGAGGCGGGCGTGGAAATGTTGCCGCGGCTGACCGTGGCTTTCCAGGAGATCGGCAGCGTCTCGCGCGAACTGGGCGGCGATGCATTCCGCCCGCGTCTGGTCGTATCGGTGCCGCCATCCATGGCCATGGGCTGGCTTTCGCAGCGTCTGGCCGGCTTCGTCGCAAGCCATGGCGCCGCCGACATATCGGTGCGGGGCGATGACGACCCGGTGCCGTTCGACCGCGAACTGATCGACATCAGGCTCTCCTACGGTCCGCACTATCGCGAACATCCGACCGAGAATATTGCCAGGGACGCGGTCTATCCGGTCTGCGCGCCAAAGCTTGCCGGCATGATCAAGGCAGGCGGCGAGCCGCTCGCCGGGCTGCCGCTGATCCACACGGATTGGGGACCGACCGGCGCTTCGTTTCCGTCCTGGCGCAACTGGTTCGAGGCGACGAATGCCCAATCTGGCCGGGCATTGCGGCGCGGCCTGTCGGCCAATTCGTCGCGCGCGGCCCTCGACCTCGCGATTTCGGGGTTGGGCGTGGCGCTGGCGCAAGGGATTTACTGTGCCGAGGCGGTGGAGGACGGCAGGCTGGTGCGGCCCGCCGCGAGCGCAATCGCCCTGCGACAGCCCTACTGCCTGACTGTCCCGGAGCGAAGCGCAAGGCGCGATGTCGTGGCCGCGTTCCGCGATTGGCTGATCGATGAATGCCGGCGCGCCGTGGACTCCCCGGCGCTGCGCTGACCCAGGAGGGCGATGGTCAGAGGTGCCCGCTCAAGGCCGCCACCATGTCCTTGTTGGCCGCCACGGGCACGATCTCGAACTCGACCAGATCAGCCCATTCGATGACCCATCGCTGCAGGAGCGTGACATCATCGGCCTCCACCAGCAGGAAACAGCGGCTCATATCGGCCGCGATCCAGCTATGATGCACGACAAGCTCCTCCGGCTTCAGGCGGCCCCGGTCGCGGAACCGGCGATAGATTTCCTTGCGGTCGCAGCCGGTGAAATCCTCGATGACGATGAACAGCATCTCTTCCCTCGGTTGATTACCGCCCCGGCCTGTCCAGCCGCTCCAGGAACCACTGCGTCAACCGCACCCAGACTTCGTCCTTCTCGCCGGAATCCTCCCAGCCATGGTCGAGGTTGGGGTTGTCGTTGACCTCGATGACGAAGACGCCGTCCTTGGTCTCCTTGAGGTCGACACCGTAGAGGCCGTCGCCGATGCAGCGCGCCGCCTTCACCGCCGTCTCGACGACATGAGACGGCGTCTCCTTCAGCGTGAAGGTCTTGATGCCGCCCTGGTCGGGCTTGCCATTGGCCTTGTGGTTGACGATCTGCCAATGCTTCTTGGCCATCAGATAGTGCACGGCAAACAGCGGCTGGCCGCCGAGCACGCCGACGCGCCAGTCATATTCGGTCGGGATGAATTTCTGCGCGATCAGAAGATCGGAATCCTCGAGCCATTCGGTGGCAAGCGTCTTCAGTTCCTCGAAATTGGCGCATTTCTTGACACCGCGCGAGAACGACGAATCCGGGATCTTCAACACCAGGGGAAAACCCAGCGTCTGCGCCGCGAGTTCGAGATCAGAGGCGCCGGCGATCATCACCGTGGGCGGCACCGGCACTTTGTTGTAGGCCATCAGTTCGTTGAGATAGACCTTGTTGGTGCAGCGGATCATCGACAGCGGGTCGTCGATGACAGGCATGCCTTCCTGCTGGGCGCGGCGGGCGAAACGATAGGTGTGATTGGAAATCGAGGTGGTCTCGCGGATGAACAGCGCGTCGTAATTCGCGAGCTTGGCGAGATCCTTCCTGGTGATGGGCTCGATTTCGACCCCCATCTTTTCGGCGATCTTGGCCCAGTAGCGCAGCGAGGAGATTTCCGACGGCGGCAATTCCTCATGCGGATCGACCAGCGTGGCGAAGGTGTAGCGCGCCGGCGTCCGGCCCTTGGTGTCGCGCCACTCTCGGTTGGTGTAGGTCTCCAGGCACTGGATGAAGCTTTTTTCCTCGTCCTCGGTCATCCGCGCCAGCGGGTGGAAGCCGATCTTGCGGATCGAGGCCCATTCGGCGCTGTCCTTGATGTGGACTTCGAGCGCCGGCGCCCGGAACCAGTCGAACAACAGCTTGGCAAAACGGTCCCAGACCTTGGACGGGCCGATGCCGAAGAAGATACAGACCTTCGCCGGAAATACGCCGCCGAGGTCCTTGCGGCATTTGTTGAGCGCCAGTTCCAGTTCCGGCAAGGCGTGCTCGTAGAGCTTGCGCTCCGACAGGTCGATCATCGTCTCGACGGTCGGGATGACCTTGTGGCCGCGCGAACTCGCCAGCAGCGACGCGTAATAGCCGCGGCTCTGGTAGCCGTAATTGTTCGACAGGTTGATGACCTTCGGCCGCTGGCCGCGGAACAGCGAGGGATGCGCGAGATAGTCGCGATTGGTGATGATCTTGTGCGGTGTCGCCACCTGGTCGAGATCGCTTTGCCTGCCGGTAAGAATGACCCAGGTCATTATCTCTTTCCCAAAGTGATGGCGGCACGCAGTCCGTCGCGGCCGAACTGCGCCATGTTCATGAAGATGCCGTAAGGCACGGGAATGTTGGCGGCATCAAGGATGGTTTCCTGCCTTTCATCCTCGACCCACGGATCGTGGATCAGAATATGGTCGCCATCATCGCCGATGGCCAGCACCCAATGCGGCACCTTCTTGCCGAACATCAGGAAGCCGCTGATCAGCACCAGCACGAGTTTGCCCCCGGCGAGAGCCGCCCTGATATCGTCGATGGTGAACGGACGGTAATTCACCGGGATACCGTAAAGTTCCGCTCGGCGGCGAAAGTCGACCTGGGCCAATTCCATGATCCGGCGCTTGTCCTCGCTACGCACCGATTGCAGGAACAACGCGCCGTAGAAGGAAACAAAGATTTCCGCCGCGAGCCCGCTTTCATACCCCGAGACAGCCAGACCGAATGGTTCGCAGCCGCCCGGCCCGGACATCATGAAGACGGTCGTCGCCTCGCGCCAGAGTCGGATTTCCATCACCGGGTCGGGTACGAAGCCACGATCGAAATTGGCCATGGCCATCATCAGGCAGCATGGACCGCAGGTGAACTCGCAGGTCTGCTGATAGAATGGCACCCTGGTGGCGACCGGAAGGTCGCCGCGCAGGGTCTTTTCATAGCGCAGCGCCGTCGCGCCGTCCTCGTAGTAACCCGGCTCCCGGCCAATCTTGCGGTATCCGCCCTGCTCGTAGATGCGGATGGCACGGCCATTGTCCTCGCGCACTTCGAGACGCAGCATCATGCGGCCGTGTTCGAAGGCTGCCTCTTCGGCCGCGGACAGCAATTGGCGGCCTATGCCGAGCCCGCCGAAAAACGGTCCGACGGCTATGGAATAGAGCCGTGCCACGCCGCTGCCCTTGCGAAAAAGCACGATCGCGTAACCGCCGACGCGGCCATCGATTTCGGCGACCAGCGTCTCGGCGGTCTCGCGCTCGATGAACTGGCGGA
>NZ_RZSJ01000505.1:0-4565 GCF_003998025.1 Mesorhizobium sp. M8A.F.Ca.ET.021.01.1.1 | reverse complement strand
CGCCACCGCATTGGCCTGATGGATTGAAGCTGCGCGTCGTCGCCCTTGCCGACATCCACGCCTGCCGGCCTTGGATGACGCCGGAGCGGATTGCCTCGCTTGCCGAAGAGGCGAATGCGTTGCAGCCGGACCTGATCGTTCTGCTCGGCGACTACATCGCCGGCATGCGCCTGGCGTCACGTAGGGTCACGCCGCCGGAATGGGCTGGCGCCCTGTCGGGCCTCAAGGCACCGCTCGGCGTGCTGTCGATCCTCGGCAATCACGACTGGTGGGCCGATGGCTTCGCGCAGCGTGCCGGAGTTGGTCCGACGATCGCGCGCAAGGCATTGGAGAAGGTCGGCATCCCGGTTCTGGAGAACGACGCCGTGCGTCTGGAAAAGGACGGACATGGCGTATGGATCGCCGGCCTCGCCGATCAGTTGGCGCTATTACGGAAAAAGAACACCGAGCGTCCCAGGGGATTGGACGATCTCGACGGCACACTGGCCAAAATCAGCGACGCCGCGCCTGTCATCCTGCTGGCGCACGAACCGGACATTTTTCCAAAAGTGCCGTCGCGTGTGTCGCTGACGCTAGCGGGACACACCCATGGCGGGCAGGTGCGGCTGTTCGGCTATTCGCCTATCGTGCCGTCGCAGTTCGGCAATCGCTACGCCTATGGCCATGTCATCGAGAACGACCGCAACCTGATCGTCTCGGGCGGGCTCGGCTTCAGCAATTTGCCCATCCGTTTCGGCATGCGTCCGGAAATCCTGCAGATCGACCTCGGCTGACCGGGACTTCAGGGGAGGTTTCGGATTGCGTCCATCACGTCTGGCTCGGCCTTGTCGCCATTGAACGCATCGACGACGCCGAAAGCGCCGCCATAGCTCCACAGCGACCATGAGAAGCCGTGCGCTTCGGCCCGCGCGATCATATCCTTGACATAGGCGGCCCGATACTCCGCCGGCATCACATAGGCATTGCCATATTCCTGGCGGATCATGCCGAACTCGCCCAGGGTGATGTCTTGCGGCTTGATGCCGTTGGCCTTCGCCCACGCCTCGACGGTCTTGAACGGCGCATCCATCAGGCCAAGCAGCTTGTCGGGGCTGTCCATGCTGGCGACCTGCTCGTCGAGATAGGCAAGCAGGCCGCTCTGCCGTGTCCAAGGCGCCTCGGCCTTAATCCGGGCGCGGATGGTGTCGAGCGTGACGTCGAGCTGCGCCTTGGGAACCGCGGTCAACGGATAGGGCAGGCCGGTCACGTAGGGGATAAAGTCGCCGGCCCAGGTCGCGCCCTGATGGGTGAGCAGGAATGGATCGTAGGAGTGGAAGGTCCAGATGATGTTGTCGTCGGGGATGGTCCTCGGGTCGATCTTCCCCAGCGACGAGGCGGCGGAATAGCAGGCTCCGGTCAGGACCAGCGTCAGCTTCGTCGCCGAGGCGCGCGCCGCGGCGAACAGTTCGCGCTGGCGGTCGGGCCACAGGCTGGTGCCGTCGCTGTCGCAATCGACGATCGGCTCGTTCATCGGTTCGAAAGCGACCTTTTCGGGATCTTCGCCCGCCAGCGTGCGCGCCATGCCGCGAACCATCTCGACGTAGCGGTCGAAGGTCGCGGGATCGTCCATCACCTCACCCATGCCGATCTTGCGGCTGCCGCCGGCCGGGATCAGGTGCATGTCGACGATGACCTTCAGCCCGGCTTGGTTGATCATGCGCGTCGAGTCCAGCACGCTGGCATAGAGTTGGTAACGCAGGTCCGTTGTATTGTCCGAGAGGAAAGGCGACGGATCGACCGGCATGCGCAGGAAATCGAAGCCGGCATCCTTCAACGCCTTGAGGTCGTCTTCCCCAAGGAATTTTCGCCATTCCGGGTAGGGCAGGATGGCCTTGGCATCACCCCACCGATCCTCGCCGGGCCAGGTGACCCACTGGTCGAGATTGAGACCGCGCTTCATCGAGAAGGTGGCCGCTTCAGCCGAAAGTGTAGAAGCCGCCAGCGCTAGCACGACTGCCATCAAGGTCTTGATCATCGTCGTCAACAGTGCCATCGGGTTCATGCGCCAAAAATACCTGCCGCGTCGGCATCCAAAAGGGAAGCGCAATGGGCGATCATGGTGAATCCGCGGCATTGCTGGCTGGGCTTTCCGGCGCGCTGACCGAGTTCGGCCACCGGCTGATGGCGCGGGTCTATTACGCCGACACCGATTTTTCGGGCGTCGTCTACCACGCGCGCTACCTCGAATTCCTCGAGCGCGGCCGCTCCGACTATCTCCGGCTCACCGGCGTGCACCACACCGAACTCGCCGAAGGCAAGCATGGCGAGAAGATCGCATGGGTGGTACGCCGCATGGAGATCGACTTCCGCATTCCCGCTCGCATCGACGACATCCTGACCGTCGACACCCGCACCGATGCCATTTCCGGTGCGCGAATCTTCATGGCACAGCAGCTCAAGCGGGGCGACGAGGTGCTGGTCGAGGCCAAGGTCGAGGCGGCGATCATCGGCGAGAACGGCCGGCCGAGGCGCTTTCCCAGGGAATGGGTGGCGGCGTTCATGCCACGGGTCGGCTGATATTCAGGTGATGCCGGCCTGCGATACCCAGGCGCGGCAATGCGCCGCGCCTTAAACACTAACCCATCCTTAACCATAACGGTTCATGAAGAGACTGGTGAAGATTGGCGTTATCCAGCGCCTTCCTTTCACCAATATTTGCCCCGAAAAGGCCGCTAACGGCACGGTTTGGGGTGTCCGGTAGCTTCGTGCGAGCCGACCACAAGGGATGCCATGGGCCAGCCGCCAGCTTCGCCCGGAAAATCTTAAGGACGTAACGATGGAAAATATCGCACTCGCCGAACCGGGCGCGCAATTGTCGATTTGGGCCTTGTTCATGCAGGCCAGCTGGGTGGTCAAGCTGGTCATGATCGGGCTGCTCTGCGCTTCGGTGTGGACCTGGGCGATCATCGTCGACAAGCTGGTCGCCTATGGCCGCATGCGGCTGGCGCTGAACCGCTTCGAGCAGGTTTTCTGGTCCGGGCAGTCGCTGGAGGAGCTCTACCGCACGCTCGCCGACCGCAAGACGACAGGCATGGGCGCCATTTTCGTCGCCGCCATGCGCGAATGGAAGAAGAGTTTCGAAAAAGGCGCCAAGTCGCCGCTCGGCCTGCAGACCCGCATCGACAAGGCCATGGACCTGGCGCTGACCCGCGAGATGGAGAAGCTGGAGGGGCGCCTCGGCTTCCTCGCCACCACCGGATCCGCGGCACCTTTCATCGGCCTGTTCGGCACCGTCATCGGCATCATGACCTCGTTCCAGGCCATCGCCGGCTCCAAGAACACCAGCCTCGCGGTGGTCGCGCCCGGCATCGCCGAGGCGCTGCTGGCGACGGCCATCGGCCTGCTCGCCGCGATTCCGGCGGTCATCGCCTACAACAAGCTGTCATCGGATGCGAGCAAGATAGCCGTGCGCATGGAGGGGTTCTCGGATGAGTTCTCCGCCATACTCTCGCGCCAAATCGATGAAAAAGTCGCGCCTAAGGCCTGAGGAGTAACGAGATGGGTATGTCCGTAGGCATGGGAGGGCGCGGCGGGCGCGGCCACCGGCGGCGCGGCCGTCACCATGCGCTGATGTCGGAGATCAACGTCACGCCGATGGTCGACGTGATGCTGGTGCTCTTGATCATCTTCATGGTCGCGGCACCGATGCTGACGGTCGGCGTGCCGATCGACCTGCCGGACACCCAGGCCAAGGCGATGAATGCCGACACCCAGCCGATCACCGTCTCGATCGATGCGACCGGGAAGATTTTCCTGCAGGAAACCGAGATTCCGATCGAGGAGCTGGTGGCCAAACTGCAGGCTATCTCGAAGACCGGTTATGAAGAGCGCATCTTCATCCGTGGCGACAAGTCGACCGACTATGGCACGGCCATGAAGGTCATGGCTCGCATCTCGGCCGCTGGCTACAAGAACATCGGCCTGGTTTCACTGCAGGAACAGGATCAATAGACTCACGATGAGGACCGGCCTCACCACATCGGTGATCTTGCATACGGCGGTGCTGGCCTTCGGCCTGTTCACCCTGTCGGCGCCGGCCGCGCTTCCGTCCGCCGACGTGGAGTCGGTCGCGGTCGACATCGTGCCGATGGAAGCCATCGCGCAGACGCTGCAGGGCGACAAGAAGGCCGTGATGCATGAAAAGCCGGCGCCGCTGCCGACGCAGCGTCCCGATATCGTACCCAACGCGCAGAAGGTCGGCGAAAACAGCGTCGACACCGACAAGCCGATAACGCCGGAAGCCAAACCAAAACCCGTCGACACGACCTCGGCGCCGCCACCCGCGCCGACCCCGAAGGAAATCCCGAAGACCGAGGACGTTCCGAAGCCGCAGGAAAAGCCCAAGCCCACTCCGGCGACGGAAGTGGCGCCAGCGCCGACGCCCAAGGAAGAGGTGAAGCCCGAGCCGGTCAAGCAGACCGAGCCCAAGCCGACGCCGGCCAAGCCGGCGCCGACCCCGCCGCCGCAGGACAAGACAGCCGCTATCGATCCGACGCCCGAGGTCAAGCCCGACGCCGTCGCCGAGG
>NZ_RZSJ01000504.1:0-4569 GCF_003998025.1 Mesorhizobium sp. M8A.F.Ca.ET.021.01.1.1 | reverse complement strand
CCTCAGGCGGCGCCGGCACGACCGGCGCCGGCGAAACAGGCGGCACGACCACGGGCGGAGCTGGTTGCACCGATACGGTTGGTGGGTTTGCCGCGGCCGGGGGGGCTGGCGGCGGGGCCGGCGCTGGCGGCGCGGGCTTTGGCGCGGGAACCACGGGCGGCGCGCTGGCGACGTCCTGGCCACCCTCATGCGGCCGCCACGAGCCGAACTTGTCGCCGAGCAGCGCCAGCACGACAACCACCGGCAGCACCAGGAAGGCCCGGCGCAGGCCCGGACGGCCCGCCGGCTCCACCTCGGCATCCCTGCCGAACAGCGGCACTCCGGCCGCATGCACGGGCCGGCCGGGCAACTGGCCCGCCAGGAACAGCAGCGCACCGATGAAACAGGCAAGTGCCGCCACCGAATAGGCCGCCAGCCGCGGCGCGGCCGCATCCAACCCGGCAAAGCCGTGCCCGGCAAGGGCATCGATCAGCGGATAGACCCCGACCAGACAGGCAACCGCGACCACGGCCAGGACGAGCCCCAGCACCCTGTCAGCCAACCTGTTCATCGCGCTTCCCCTCGCCGGCCCTTGGACCAGACTATCAGCGTCATGGGCACATCGCAAAATGCCGCCCGTGCTCGCGGAAGACGGACGCAGACACTGCGGCATGAAGAATATCCGCGGCGGCCCTGCTCGAGAAAATCAGCTTGAGGTCGATCGCGCCGCCGCAGCCACGGTCTCCGGTTCGATTAAGCGATGCCGATAAAGGCTAGTGTCCAATTTACCACGGTCGCCGCCGATATGGACTAAGCTATCCCCGGCGAAATATTGACAGCAGGCCGGGTTATGACACACTCCGCCCGGGATATAGTGGAGAGCTTGCATCATGAAGAAGACTTATGAACGGCCCGCTCTGATCCGGAAGGGCAATCTGAAATCGATCACAGCCGCGACCAACGGCGCGATTGTGATCTCAAAATCGCTGCCGCCCGCCTAATCCGTCGGCCAGCACCAGGTCGTCCACCACCATTTGCCAGGAGTGTTTTGCCGAAAGGCGAACACGGGTGACTTCCCCGAGCATCGGCGCGTAGTGGAGTGGTGTCAGCGCCGACAGAACCACTTCATCGCTGGCGACCAACTGCTCTCCCAGCCAGCTTTCGATCAGTGCCGTTTCCCCCTCCGCCTTCAGCCACGCAACGCTGAGCAGCACCGAGTGGAAGGCGAATGGCGTCTCACGGCTGAACTCGGCCGGATAGCCGCTGCTGGTATAGGCCACATGGTCGCCAGAGACATTGCCGTTGACATAGCCCTCGCTGTCCTTGGTGTGATCCTTCGCCATGGCGTTCAGGTTGCGCCACTCCAGCCCCGCATGGCCGCCCGGGATCTTGCGGAAGCCGCGCTGGGTGACGTCATCGAAGCCGATTGTGCGCAGCGCCGCCCCGTCGGCCAGGGCTCGGGGCGAAAGCAGGCCGAGATCGGCCGGATAAGGTGACAGCGCCAGCCGGCGGTCGAGCCCGCCGCCGCTGATCACCACGGTGTCGGCTTCTTCGGCAAGCTCGAAGCGGAAGGCCGAGGCCGGGGCCAGCGTCCGGCACTCCAGCACCTGCCCGTTCGCCATCACCGACAGCGTCGCGCTGCCGCCTGCCGCCATCCTGCCGGCCAGGCTGCGCACCGGCGCGAGCCCGACCGGTCGCGGCAGGTCGCGCGACACCAGCCCGGTGGGCGAGCCGGGCGCCAAATGGAACTCCATCGACTGCGTCTCGTTGGCGCTGGGCGAGCGCCAGCCCGGCGGCAGCGAAACCGAGAACCGGTAGGCGCCGGGCATGCGGAGTGCAGCCTTCACCGCCGACGTCGACATGGTGAAATTGGCATAACCGGCATTGTTGGTCCTCGATGACGCGACGAAGCCGCCTTGTCCGTCGAACAGCCGCACCATGATGCCGGCCATCGGCCGGTCGGCCACGCCGTAGCGGCCGTCGCGGTCGACATCGAAATAGACGAAGGACGAGTAGTTGACCGTCCCGGTGCTGCGGCTCCAGTCGGTGCGAATGGCGTAGTCGTTGGCAGGATCGGCCCGGCGCAGCGCGCGGCGGCGGACACGCGCCTTGCGCAACAGCCGGATGACGGCGACGGCGGCGGCAATGATCGCGAGCGCTGCGAGAAGGATTCCGATGAGGCTGAGGTCACTCATGGCGGACGGGCTTCGATGATGGCCGCTCGCCGTCTTCACGAATGCAATGCATCAGCCGGCCCCCTCGCTGCGCTGCCAGCTTAGCGCGAGAAATGACCTGCGGAAAAGGGCTGCATGCGCCGCTGATGATGAGCGGGCGCGAGATCCCTCACCCCAATTCCACCCAGACCGGCGCATGGTCGCTGGCGCCGTCCTGCCCGCGCACGTCGCGGTCTATGCCCGCCCCCTTCAGCCGGCGCACGAGCGTCTTCGACAACAGGATATGATCGAGCCGCAGGCCGGCGTCGCGCGGCCAGCGGTTCCGGCGGTAGTCCCAGAAGGTGTAGAGCGTCTCCTTCGGATATTTCTTGCGCAACGCATCGGTCCAGCCTTGGTCGAGCAGCGCGGCGAAGGCCGCGCGGCTTTCCGGCTGGACCAGCGCGTTGTCGTCATAGGAGCGTGTGGCGTAGATATCGCGCGGCTCGGGCACGATGTTGTAGTCGCCGGCCAGCACCACCGGCAGGCCGGTGTCGAAGAGTTGTGCCGCATGCGCCTCCAGCCGCGCGTGCCAGGCGAGCTTGTAGGCGAATTTCGGCCCCGGTTGCGGATTGCCGTTCGGCGCATAGAGGCAGGCGATGACGATACCGTCGACCGCCGCCTCGATGTAGCGGCTCTGGCGGTCGGCATCGTCGCCGGGCAAGGCATCGCGGGTCAGCACGGGTTCGGCACCGCGCGCCAGGATCGCAACGCCGTTCCAGGTCGGCTCGCCCTTCCACACCGCGCCGTAGCCGGCATTGGCGAGGCTTGTCAGCGGAAACTGCGTGTCGCGCGCCTTCAATTCCTGAAGGCACACGACATCGGGTTTTGCGCTGGCGAGCCAGGCCAGGAGGTTGTCCAGCCGGCTGTTGATGTTGTTGATGTTGAACGAGGCGATTTTCATTGGTGGACGCCGCTGGCGCCCCGCACTTCGTCATCCTCGGGCTTGACCCGAGGATCCATGCCGTGACGTCTGGCGTAGCATGCGACGGGCCGGAGTTCTGCTCCGTGGCGGCTCTCGAAAGTCACGGCATGGATCCTAGGGTCTGCACGCGTCGCTTCGCTCCTTGCTTCGCCCTAGGATGACGAAACCGAGGGCTGCGCCACCCACGCCTTCACCCTCTCGGCAAGCGTCTTCAGATGATCCGCCGTCGAAAATCCCGACACGCTTTTGCGCGGCTTCAGATCATGGTCGCCATCCTCCAGCCAGATCACCTCGATCGCGTTGGAAAGCCCGTACCCCGCGACGTCGTCCTTCGTGCCGAACTCGTCGCGCGTGCCTTGAAAAATCAGCGTCGGCGTCTTCAGCCCGGTGAGATGTTTGGTGCGCAGCTGCTCAGGCTTGCCGGGGGGATGGAAGGGATAGCCCAGGCAAACAAGGCCCGCGATCTCGCCCTTGGAAAACATCTCGTCGGCGACCATCGAGGCGACGCGCCCGCCCATCGACTTGCCGCCGATGATGAGCTTGCCCGTCACGCCCTTCGCCCGGAGATCGGCGATCGCCTTGATGTATTCCGGGTTCACCGTCTCGGCGCGCGGCGGCGGCTTGCGCTGGCCGTAGCGGCGCGCCGCCATGTAGTGGAACTCGAAGCGCGCGACCTGGACGCCGGCCGTGGCAAAAGCCTTGGCGGTAGCGGTCATCGAGGGAGAATCCATCGACGCGCCGGCGCCATGCGCGAGCAGGACGGTGACGGGAGCGTTGTCGTGGCCGTCGAACAGGAAGGTGGTCATTATGCTCCTCGCGCGGCGCTAACGCTGCCAATCTCCCCCCTCGTGGGGGTTGAGGAATGGCCCGCAAAGCGGATGAAAGCCAATTGCTTGGCTTTCAAATGACGAACGCCCGGCAGGGCAGAGGGGGGCGCGAAGGAATGCCAGCCTTCGGTCAAATCTCTCTGGAATGCGACGGTCTGAAATGAGTGGATCCGCCGGCGGGACAGCGCCCCCCTCTGTCCTGCCGGACATCTCCCCCACCAGTGGGGAGATCGGCTGTCATCGCGGCTTTCGCCAATCATCGTCACCCCGCCGACTGCGCCAATTGCATATCCACGAACTGCACGCCCCTGGCCGCCACCCCAGCCCATTCGGACTGGCTGTCCAGCTCCAGATAGCGCACCCAGAGCCGCCGCGCCTCCAGCAGATTGCCGGCATCAAACTCCAGCCGCGCCAAATTGAACACCGGGTCGGCATAAGTCCTGTCGAGCGCGATCGCTTTCTGCAGGTGCCTTCGCGCCGAGGCGTCGCGGCCTTGCTCGCTCATCAGCCCGGCAAGGTTGAACCAGGCTTCGACGAAGGCCGGATCGAGTTTTATCGCCCTGGCATAATCGTGCGCGGCTTCAGCCGCGCGCCCGGACCCGCGCAAACAATTGGCGCGATTGAAGGC
>NZ_RZSJ01000503.1:0-4583 GCF_003998025.1 Mesorhizobium sp. M8A.F.Ca.ET.021.01.1.1 | reverse complement strand
GACGAGCGGTCACTGCGTCTCAACGACGAGGCCAATCTGAACATTTACGGCAAGGATTTCGCACAGACTCAGATCGATCTGTTCAACCAGGACCTTGGGCGGTCGAGGCAGATCAGTCTTGAAGAGTGGCAAGCGCGGCCGTGGACTGAAAAGGTGACGGATTGGTTGTCGAGCAGACTGCGCTCGCAGCTGTAGCGTCTGTGCAGACAAGCCGCACTAGTATGCCTCTGATCGAACGGGTGAGGCAGTGAACCTATGGCGAAGCATCTCTTCACGCTCAATAGCGCCTCATCAATGGCGATCGCCGGCCTTTGCCGCGATGCCCGTGCCGCAGTTGTAAAGGCTCTGCCTGGCGGCAAGCGGGCGGTGGAAGCCGCAAGAGGAGGCAGCGGATGGGTACGCATCCATTGTTCGCCGAATGGCCACTAACCCCGGCAGCAACTCTCGGATCATAGGTGCGCTGGGGCGCCTTCGAGGATGAAGGATTGTTGCGCCGCCAGCCAAGCACTGGGTCGGCGCGTTCGGATGGCATCTGCCGCACTACAGGGAGTTCCACTGCGCGAGCGGTCTGAACCATTTTGGACGCGGCGAGTTCCCTAACTGGAAACCCGGCTGCCTTCCAAGGATATGCGGATGTTCGAGAACTTCGTGCTCGAAACGATCGGAACGAAGAGTGGGCCGATACGGGTGAGGCATGGCGGATCTGGTCCGCCGCTGCTGCTCCTCCACGGCCATCCTCGCTCTCATATGACGTGGGGCCAAGTCGCGAATCTGCTGGTGGCCGATTTCAACGTCCTGTGCCCTGACCTTCCGGGCTTCGGGCGCTCTTACCAACCGAAGGATGACCCGGCGAGCCGATACTCGTCCAAACGAGCGAAGGCGAAGGCCTTGGTGGAGATGATGGAACGGTTAGGGTACCAGACCTTCGTCGTTGCCGGGCATGACCGTGGCAGTCTGGTCGCATTCAGGATGGCGATGGATCATCCCGACAGGGTGCGGAAGCTGATCACGGTAGACGGACTGCCGGTGCTGGAGCATCTGGAACGCGCCGATTGGACATTCGCCCGCGACTGGTACCACTGGTTCTTTTTCGCGCAGCCTGAAAAGCCCGAACGCGCCATCCTGGCGGGAAGCTCGGCAAGGATGCGCTGGTCTTCTGCACCCCGGATGGCGAAGCAATAGCGCCGTCTCGCGTTTCGGGAGCCTGGCGCGATACTATCGACCGCTTGAGGAAGCCAGCCGCGGAAGGCGCGCCAGCTACCATCGAGCTTCCCAAGGTGCGTTTCCATGACTTGAGACACACCCACGCCTCCGCCCTCATCGCTGGCGGGCTCGACGTGGTTGCAATTAGCCGCCGTCTGGGGCATGCGTCACCCGTCGTCACGCTGTCGGTCTACGCGCACTTGTTCAAGAGATCAGACGAAGGCGCGGCAGCGGCGATAGAAGCTGCGATGAGAACAGGCGCGGAACAGTAAACTGGCCGTCGGTGCCAATCCGGTGCCAAGTGAAAGTAAGTGGCTGGACCGGACCTCGCTTAAGTGCTTGTAATCGCAGCAGGCGGACGTGGCGGAATTGGTAGACGCAAGGGACTTAAAATCCCTCGATCTCTGATCGTACGGGTTCGATTCCCGTCGTCCGCACCACATTGAATATCGAACTGCGCTCCCTTGGCAGGCGCGCCCCTGAATATCAGGCCGGCTCCCCTATCATCTGACCTTCAGCGAGAAATTGCCGTGGATTTGGATGCCCAGTCGCTCGCCTTTTCTCCACCGCACTTCCGCTCGATAAGTCGCACCGTCCAACGGCACGCGCAGCCGGAAGCTAGCTGGCACTTCAACCCCCGCGGCGACACGCAACTCGGCGCCGTGCTCATGCTGATTTCTGACGGCGCAGCCTATTTCGCCATCCTGCGTGATTATGAACGCATCCTTCAAAACCACTTCTCTCAAGTGACTTCGACGCTCAATTGGCGGTTCAGAAGGTTTGTCGGTCATGGTAAGCTGCCTCTAACGAGCGAAACGCTATCAGACTAAAGTCTGCGGTGCAGGACGCAAAGGTCTTACGTTTTTGCTGAAGTTCCGTTGTTGTCCTTTGTACGTTCTTTACATTAGCAAATCGTGAAATATTCGGCTCTATAATCGTCGCCAGGCTTGCCCGAAACTGTGGCGGGGAGAGCCGAACAGACACGGTACGGGAAGGCCTGGTATGTTCGTCGACTTCTACGAAATGCTGGAAATCAGTCCGAATGCCAATTCGGAAACGATAGAACGCATTTTTCGTCATTTTGCCATGCGCTACCATCCCGACAACCAGGTCACCGGTGATGAATCGCGCTTCAGCGATATTCTCGAGGCCCACAACACGCTCAAGGATCCGGTCAAGCGTGCGCAATACGATATTCAGTACAAGGCCCATTTGGACCTGCGGGCCGGACTGACCGACGAGGCGAGCAACACGAAGAACCTCGATCGAGATTCCGTCTTTCAAGCCAAGGTGCTCTCACTGCTTTATGTAAAACGCCGACAGGACGTCAATAATCCTGGCATTGGCGACGATGAGCTCGAACGAATGTCAGGCTGTCCGCGTGAGCACCTCGAGTTTCACCTCTGGTATCTAAAAGCGAAGGGCTGGATAGCCAGAACGGAAAACGGCACGTTCGCCATCACCGTGGAAGGCATCGATCGCGTCAATTCCGAACATCATCGTGAGGCGGCCACCACCCGATTGTTGGATCACGCCGGCTGAATTGGTATCCCGCGGTCTCTGATCAAGCCGAGATCGGGTTCAGCTTCAGATGCTGGATCAGGATGATGGTCTTGGCATCGACAATGCGGCCGTCGGCGATGCCGGCCAGCGCTTCGTCGAGCGGCATTTCCAGGACCTCGATGTCCTCGCCCTCCTCCGGAGCGCCGCCGCCGGCCGAAATGCGGTCGGCAGGCGAATAGCGGGCGACGAAGAACCAGAGCCGCTCGGTGACGCTGCCCGGGCTCATATAGGGCGAAAACAGCCGCTCGATCTTGTTCAACCGGTAACCCAGTTCTTCCTCGGCTTCCTTGCGAATGGCCGTCTCCGGATCGTTTTCGTCCAGCAGCCCGGCACAGGCCTCGATCAGCGGCTCGCGGTGGCCGGTGACATAGGCGGGGTAACGGAACTGGCGCACCAGAAGCACGGTCGAACGCTGGGGGTCGTAGGGCAGGATCACCGCGCCGTCGCCGCGATCATAGGTCTGGCGGACCTGCGTCTCCCATTGCCCGTCACGCCGGCGATAGTCGAGCACGGTCTTCTTCAGGACCGCCCAGTCGTCGGAGAGAACCTCTTCCGAGCGGATACGAATGCGGTCTTCCATCTGACACCTCAATGCTTGCTGGCGGACGCAGGCGTAGCCGCGAACCGGTATAGGCGCAATCGGGCTAGCGATTGGTCCAGCGCGCTTCACCGTCTCGTGTGTGGTATGGAACGATGCCATTGCCTAGATAGCGCATTCCCCTTCCCGGAGTTTTTTTCATGTCGACATCGCTTTTCCAGCCGATCACGCTCGATGGGCTCACCTTCCCCAATCGCATCGCCGTGGCGCCGATGTGCCAGTATTCCGCCGAGGACGGCTCGGCCAGCGACTGGCATCTCTACCACTGGATGAACCTGGCCATGTCCGGCGCCGGCATGGTCACGGTGGAGATGACCGATGTCGAGCGGCGCGGACGCATCAGCCATGGCTGCCTCGGTCTCTATTCCGAGGACAATGAAGCAGCCGCGCGCCGCGCGTTGGACGCGGCCCGGCGCGTGGCCGCGCCCGGCACGAAGTTCGGCACGCAGCTGGCGCATGCCGGCCGCAAGGCCTCGAACCGCAAGCCTTGGGAAGGTGGCGGCCCATTGCAGCCAAACGAGGATCCCTGGCAGACCGTCTCGGCCTCGGCCATCGCCTACGACAACGGCTGGAACGTGCCGCACGCGCTGGAGGACGAGGAAATCCTGCAGCTCATCGAGCGGTTCGCGGAAGCCGCCAGGCGGGCCGAACGTGCCGGCTTCGACTTCATCGAACTGCATGCGGCGCATGGCTATCTGATCTTCCAGTTCCTGTCGCCGCTGTCCAACCAGCGCACTGATCGCTGGGGCGGCTCGCTGGAAAACCGGATGCGTCTTGTCGTCGAGATCGCCAGGGCGGTGAAGAAAGCGGTGCCAAAGTTGATGCTCGGCGCACGGCTGTCGGTGAAGGACTGGGTCGATGGCGGCTTTGACGTCGAGGACGCGATCGAAGTGGCGAAAGCGCTGAAGGCCGAAGGCATCGCCTATCTCTGCTGCTCGAGCGGCGGCAATTCGCCGTTGCAGAAATTGCCCACCGGGCCGGGCTATCAGGTGCATCTGGCGGAAGCCGTGCGCAAGGGCGCCGGCATTCCGACCCGTGCGGTCGGACTGATCGATGACCCGAAACAGGCCGAGGCTGTTATAGCCGAAGGCCGCGCCGATATGGTGGCTCTGGCACGCGCCTTCCTCGCGGATCCGCGGTGGGGATGGCGTGCGGCCGCCACCTTCAGCGAAAAGATCCATCCGGCGCCGCAGCTCGCCCGCTCGGTGACGACGATGGA
>NZ_RZSJ01000502.1:0-4592 GCF_003998025.1 Mesorhizobium sp. M8A.F.Ca.ET.021.01.1.1 | reverse complement strand
GCGATACGCGCGCTGGTCCCTTCCCTGAAGGAGGACCGGCCGCTCGGCGTCGATGCGGAGGCACTCCACGCCGCGCTGGCCGGCAATGCGTGGCGGCCGGCCCTAGCTCCGGCCGACCTTGTCGAGAAACAGGCGTAGCTCGGTCGGGTCCATGTGCACGATGTGCCTGTCCTCGGGATAGGCGCCGCTGTTGACGTCGGCGACATATTCGGAGAACGCCGCCACCCGCTCGGCCTGCAGCCGGTCATACTCGGAGGCGAAGTTGCGATAGACCTTGGAGTGGCGCGGCATGTGGCCTCTGTTCTGGCCAAGGATGTCGTCGGCGAATAGATATTGCGCGTCGCAGCCGGTGCCCGCGCCCATCGACAGCATGATCAGCGACGTCCGCTCCGAGATCGCCTTCGCCACTTCGACCGGCACAACTTCTATTTCGGCGCCGATGGCGCCCACTGCCTCCAGTTGCTTCACCGCCTCGAACACCTGCATGGCCGTGTCGGCGGACTTGCCGACAGCCTTGAAGCCGCCTGTCCAGGTCGCGCGCGATGGAATGAGGCCGACATGGCCGATGACGGGAATGGCATCGTCCGCCATCCGCTTGATGGTGGCATAGCCGGCGCTGCAATAGACCGCGTCGGCGCCGGCCTTGTAGAGCCGAAAAGCCCAGCGCAGGAAATCGTCCGATGTGCCGATCTCGTAGAAATTGTCGCCCGGCATGGTGAACAGGCTGGGCGCCGCATCGCGGTATTGCGGATTGAGCACCAGTTCGGGCGGCACCGAGACGATGTCGACCCCTGCCCGCTCGGCGGCTTCCGCTTCATCCAGTGTCAGCACGCGCAGCATGGTCAGCTGCCGCCTGCCCTTCATGGCGCGCAGATCGGCGACGGTCGGTCTCTTTCGGCTCATTGAACTCTTGTCCCTGTTTCTGGATGGCGGCTCGTCAGCCGATCTCGATCATCACCTTGCCAGCTTCGATTCGGACTGGATAGGTCTTGAGGTTGACGCAGACCGGCGCGCCCTTGGCCTGGCCGGTCTTGTAGTTGAAGCGGCCATTGTGCTTGGGACATTCGATGATGTCGTCCATGACAAGCCCGTCGGCCAGATGCGCCTTTTCATGCGTGCAAAAACCATCGGTGGCGAAGAACTCGTCATCCGGCGAGCGATAGATCGCGAAGCTCCGCCCACCATGGTCGAAGCGGATGACATCCTCTTCCTCGACATCGTCCACGGCGCACGCTTCCAGCCACTCGGCCATCTCAATCTCCTGCGGACATTATCGATCGCTATTCGGCCGCCGCCGACATATCGACCTCGTGGAACTCGCCGCGATAGGGCCTGGCCGTCGGCGGCAGTTCGCGCTTGAGGTAATAGTCCTCGTATTTCAGCTGCCGGAGCAGCACCGGCCAAACCTCGCGGTAGGCATGCCACATCGACGGGTTCGGCTGGGGCAGATCATGCTTGATCAGTTCGTGCAGCCTGGGCAGCGCGTGATAGGGCACCATCGGGAACATGTGGTGCTCCACATGGTAGTTCATGTTCCAGTAAATGAACCGGCTGATCGGGTTCATGTAGACGGTGCGCGTGTTGAGCCGGTGGTCGATGACGTTGTCGGCCAGGCCGATATGCTGCAGCAGACCGGTCGTCACCATGTGCCAGGTGCCGTAAAGGCGCGGCAGCCCGATCAGCACGAGCGGTATCCACGAACGCAGCGTGATCGCGACAGCGATCGTCGCGACATAGATGGCCACGTGCCAGCGGGCCGCGACCACCGCCTTGTGCTGTTCCATCTCGGGGATATAGCTCTTCTCTTCGTCGGACAGGGTGCCGAACGCCTGGCGCACCAGCGTCGGCAGCGAATAGCGGAAATCGAGAATGCCGGTGAAGGCGAGCGCCGCCTTCAACAGATCCGGCGGACGCATGACCGCGATCTCGGCGTCGCGGCCGACGATGATGGTGTCGGTGTGGTGGCGGGCATGGCTCCAGCGCCATTGCACGGGATTGCGCATCAGCATGAACGAGGCGATGTGATAAACGACATCGTTCATCCAGCGCGTGCGGAACGCCGTGCCGTGGCCGCACTCGTGCCAGCGCGAGTCGCTCGACGAGCCGTAGAGCACGCCGTAGACGAACAGGAACGGCACCGTCCACCACGAACCCCAGAACCAGACGATGCCGGCGGCCGAGCCCACGATGACAGCGAGCCAGATGATGGTGTCGCGGATCGCCGGGCCGTCGGAACGTTGCATAAGCTCCTTCATCGCCTTGCGCGGCACGTCGGTGTGGTACCACTCGGCCGAGGCGAGCCCGGTCTCGATCGCGGCCCGGGTGCTTTCGCCGACCAGGCTGTAGTCGCGCTTCTTTGCCATCGTCGTCACACTGACCTCCAATCGTCGCGCACCGCTGGCAATCCGGTCCGCCGGCCGGAGGGCTTGCTTTGGATGAATGTCGCGCTCATGGCCTGCCGGCCAGTCTTGGAAAGTTTCCGGAAGGCTCAGGATAATCCTGCTCGGGCTGTCGGGCGATAGCCGCGATCCTGGCTTCGGCCGCCGCGATCTCACCGGCGCCGTCGAGAACCCGGAACACCGCGTCGTAGGCCCGGCTTTCGCCATGCTCCAGCCAGATCATCTCGCCGCGCTCGCGGGCGGCGAGATCGCCCAGCACATGGTGGGTCGAAGGCTCCATCCCCAGCGCGTACTGCCCGGCCTGGAAATTCTGCCACTGGTAGGCACACGGCAACTGGTCCTTGCGCGTCACCAGTTCGAGACCGAGCCCGATGCGGTCGTTGACGACGGCCACCGGCACCTCGCCATTGGCATCGGCAGCCATCTCATGCTGCCAGACCTGTTCGCTGAAGCCCGGTTGCGGCGCAGGCGCCGTGCGATAGCCGACCTTCTGCGCCGCGTAGCGCTCGCCGGCATGGCCGGCCCAGACGACGTCGCGGATCGGCGCCAGATAACGCGAGCCCTCATCCAGCAAGGGATGGCTGATATTGACATGATAGAAATACATATGCGGCGTGCGGTTGAAGCCGTGATTGACGACATGGTCGGAAAGCCGGATCTCGTTGCCGCCGACATCGGCCTCGATGCGGCGGATGAGATGGAGGTCCTCGCCGAATACCGCCGATTGCTGGACGATGCCTTCGGCCCACAGCACGCAACGGTCGCCGTCCCAACGCTCGCCATAGCCGGTCAGCCGCGCCGGGATGGTGCCGACACGGCCATGCAGCGAATGGAGCACCGTCTTCCTGCCGGGGTAGTTGTAGCTGTCGGCGGGTACGGTCTCACGGCCCAGAACATGGTCGAGGCCGCAGGTGACGAGCAGGCCGGAGAACGAGCGCGCCCAGGCCAGCCCCCCTTCCCCTTCATACTCGTGCAGGCCCGGATGGCGAAAGCCGCTCGGTGAATGCCAGCCGATCGCCTGGCCCTTGAAGTCGCAATCGGCGATGTCGAGCGCCCGGTCGACCAGCGCGGTGAAGCGCAGGCCCGAGCCGGTGCGGAATTCGAGCATACGGATGCCGCGCTCCACGCCGTCGCCGAGCGTCATCAGCCGCACGCCGGCGAATTGCGACAGCATGCCGGATCGCTCGGCCACTTGCCGGCGTGACAGCGTCTTGCCGTATAGCTCTACCATGCGACGCCCTTCACTTTGCCCTCGCCTCCTTGAGCAAGGCCGACATGTCGGCGCCGGTGATGATGCTTTCCACGGTCAAGAGGTCGGTGTCGGCGACCGTCTGTTCGGCGACGATCTCACCGCGCCGCATCACGACGATGCGGTCGGCGACCTGGAAGACATGGTGGATGTTGTGGGTGATCAGCAGCACCGAATGGCCGGCGTCGCGCACCTCCTTGACGAAACGCAGCACGCCATGGGTCTCCTCGACGCCGAGATTGTTGGTCGGCTCGTCGAGGATGATGACCTTGGCGGCAAACTGCATGGCGCGCGAGATCGCGATCGACTGACGTTCGCCGCCAGAAAGTGTGCTGACCAGCGCGTCGGCGTCGAGCTTTTTCGAGATGCCGACGCGCTTGAGCAGTTCGGAGGCGGCCTTGCGCAGCTTGGCGAGGTCGAGCGGCGCGAACACGCCGAGCCAACCGAAATTGACCGGCTCCCGGCCGAGGAAAAGATTGCGCGCGATGCTGAGGTCCGGCGCCAGCGACGTGTCCTGGTGGATGGTCTCGATGCCGAGGTCCATCGCATCCCTGGTCGAACGGATCGAGACCTTCTCGCCGCGCACATAGATGTCGCCGCGATCGACCGGAAACACACCCGAGATCGCCTTGATCAGCGTCGATTTGCCGGCGCCATTGTCGCCGAGCAGCGCCACCACCTCGCCTTCCCGCAGTGTCAGCGAGGCGTTCTTCAGCGCCCGCACGCTGCCGAAGGACTTTTGCAGGTTCTGCAGCCGAAGTACTTCTTGCGTCATCGTCAGCCCCTTGCGGCGTTCTTCTGCAGCAAAGCGTGCAGGATGAGCATGGCGAGGATGATCAGGCCGACAAAGATGTTGTAGGCGAGCCCCGGCACGCCGATCAGCACGATGCCGTTTCGGATGGCGCGCAGCATCAGCGCGCCGACGATGGTGCCGAGGATCGTAC
>NZ_RZSJ01000501.1:0-4606 GCF_003998025.1 Mesorhizobium sp. M8A.F.Ca.ET.021.01.1.1 | reverse complement strand
GGATATAACTCTGCCGCTCGGACCAGACATCGTGCGCAGTGCCTGCCGCACGCCCGGCATGGAGAAGGCGCCGTGGGCCTGCGCGGTGAAGCAGGCGCTGAGCGCGAGGATTTGAAGAAGTCTGGATGCCGTTTTCATCGTCGTTCAGCCAATAGTTCTCTGCCTGAGCGTGGGTCGCTTCAGCGCTGCGTTAGGTTCATGGAAATCTTTGATCCAAGGACGGGCCGGATCGCCTCATCCCGACAGGAGGGTCAAAATTTCTGGAAAGGGTGACAGCGGCCAGCCGAGTTGCTATGCCCCGCGCGGACCACTCTCCCGCATGAGCTGACCCTATGCCTGACCTGCTTCTAGAACTTCGCTCCGAAGAGATTCCCGCCCAGCCGCGCGACCGCAGCGCCGGAGGCGCGAGGACGCGCAAACAGGAAAATGGCATGCGGGCGGAGATACGCTGATGCCGGATTTGTTGCTCGAACTTCGCTCCGAGGAAATCCCTGCCCGCATGCAACGCAAGGCGGCGGGCGATCTGAGAAAGATGCTGACCGACGGTCTGGTCGAGGCGGGACTGACCTATGAGGCGGCGCGTGAGTATTGGACGCCGCGGCGCCTTACCCTCGATATCCGTGGCCTCAACGCTCGCTCGAAGGACATTCACGAGGACATCAAGGGGCCGTCGACATCAGCGCCTGAACAGGCCGTCCAGGGCTTCCTGCGCAAGGCCGGGCTGTCATCGATCGCCGAAGCGCATGTCCATTCCGACCCGAAGAAGGGCGACTTCTACGTCGCCCATATTTCGAAGCCGGGCAGGGCGGCCGAAGAGATCATCGCCGGACTGGTGCCTGATATCGTCCGCAATTTCCCCTGGCCGAAGTCGATGCGCTGGGGACCGGCCTCGGCCAAGCCGGGATCGCTGCGCTGGGTGCGGCCGCTGCAATCGATCCTGTGCACCTTCGGCCCCGAGACCGAGGAGCCGGTCGTGGTCGATTTCGAGATCGACGGCATCCGTTCCGGCAACATCACCTACGGCCACCGTTTCCTTGCACCAGGCGAAATCACGGTGCGCCGCTTCGACGATTATGTGAGCAAGCTGGAGGCGGGCAAGGTCGTGCTCGACGCAGACCGGCGCAAGGAGATCATCCTTGCCGATGCCCGCAACCTCGCCTTCGCCAACGGGCTCGACCTGGTCGAGGACGAGGGCTTGCTCGAAGAAGTGTCCGGGCTGGTCGAGTGGCCTGTCGTGCTGATGGGCGAGTTCGAAGAGGCTTTCCTGGCCATTCCGGCCGAGGTGATCCGGCTGACCATCCGCGCCAACCAGAAGTGCTTTGTCACGCGGCCGCAGGGTGAAAGCGACGCGCTCTCCAACCGCTTTATCCTCACCGCCAACATCGAAGCCAGGGACGGCGGCAAGGAGATCGCCCACGGCAACGGCAAGGTGGTGCGCGCGCGCCTGTCCGACGCGCTCTATTTCTGGACGACCGACCAAGGGGATCTGCCCGATCTCGTTAAGCTGGAAGCATCGGCGAAGAAATTCGGGCTCGATCTGAGGAAGCCGCTCGACCAGCGCATGGCCCGGCTCGACCATCTCAATGTCACGTTCCATGCCAAGCTCGGCACGCAGGGCGAGCGGGTGGAGCGGATCGCCCGGCTGGCGGAAGAACTGGCGCCGACCGTCGGTGCGGATCCAGTGCTGGCGTGCCGTGCCGCTGTCCTGGCCAAGGCCGATCTCACCACTGAAGTGGTCGGCGAGTTTCCCGAATTGCAAGGCGCCATGGGCCGCAAATACGCGCTGCTGCAAGGCGATCATTCTTCTGTCGCGGCGGCGGCGGAAGAGCACTACAAGCCGCAGGGCCCGTCCGATTATGTGCCGAGCGATCCGGTGTCGGTCGCCGTGGCGCTCGCGGACAAGCTGGATACGCTGGTCGGGTTCTGGGCCATCGACGAAAAGCCGACTGGATCGAAGGATCCCTACGCGCTGCGTCGCGCTGCGCTCGGCGTCGTGAGGGTCATACTGGAAAACAAGCTCAAGCTTTCGCTGGGCATCGCCATCGCGACCGCGGTCTCCTCGGCACTCGCCGCGTACGAACAAAAAGGCGAAGGCGCCGAGAGCAGTGGCGTCGTTGCGATGCTCGACTTGCGCATTCGCGACTACAAGGGTGCAAGCCGATTGTTGTCGGAAGCAGGCGTGATTTCCAACTTGTTGAAAGGCGGGCTGGCCAAGGCGAACTCAGAAACCTTTGGCTCCGCCGATCAGGAGCGAGAGTTCTTTGACGGTCAGCGTCTGATGGAGCTTGAGGCATCGCTGTCGCCATTGATCGCTGACCTCTTGTCGTTCTTCCACGACCGCCTCAAAGTCTATCTCCGCGACCAGGGCGCACGGCATGATCTGATCGACGCCGTCATCACGCCGCAGTCCGACGACTTGCTTCAGATCGTTCGGCGCGTCGAAGCGCTTGGCTCCTTCCTCGACACCGAGGACGGCAGGAATTTGCTCGCCGGCACCAAGCGCGCGGCGAACATCCTGGCCGCCGAGGAGAAGAAGAAAACGGCGGTCGCCGAAACCGTTGAGCCGGCGTTGTTCCGGCAGGATGCGGAGAAGTCGCTGTTCGCGGCGGTGAATCAGGCCGAGAAGCAAGCCGGCGAAGCGATTCAAAACCAAGACTTTTCCGCTGCCATGCTGGCGCTTAGCGTGTTGCGTGAACCCGTTGATTCATTCTTTGAGCATGTTCTCGTGAATGATGAGGACCTGTCCGTGCGCGCCAACCGCCTTGCGCTGCTCACGCGCATTCGCACGGCTACCGGTCAGGTCGCGGATTTCTCGAAAATCGCTGGTTGAGAGGCGAGGAAAAATATCGTCCAGCCGGCCGTTCGAGCCGGCTTACAGTCATATGACGATGATCTCTCCGTGGCAAAAGGGACATGTTCCCCAACCCAACGGAGGCTTCCATGAATTCCGATCACGAAATCGAAGTGACAGAAGAAACCTCGGCCCCCGCCGAGGCGATTGAATCCGCTTCCGAAACCGCTCTCGATAATACCGTTACCGCAGTAGAAGCCGCCGATCTGTCTGACGAAGACGAGGATGGCGATGACGAAGAAGGCGAAGAGTCCGACGAAGACGACGCCGTGAAGGCCGAAGGCGACGACGCCGAGGGCGAGGAAGAATCCGAAGACGGCGAGGCCGAAGAAGACGACGACGACGACACGGAAGAAGCGGCCTGATTTTTCAGGCGGATTTTCGCGAAGAAAGGGCGGCGCTCTCGCGTCGCCCTTTTTCGTCGGTCTTTCCGAATACCGACTTGATCAGTTTTCCCGAACGCCGACTTTTCAGTTCTCCAGAATGCTGACGCGCACGCTGTTTTCGTAGACGTCGACCTGGATCAGCGGCTCGCCATTGACGATGGCGCGCTTGGTCGAGGAACTCATCGCGCCGGGGCGCTCCAGCATGCGCTGCAGGTCGGCGCGCTGGTCGTTGGTCCTGAACCAGGCGTCGCCCTCGTCGTCGCTGTCGCGGCGATGGAATTTGTGCCAGTTGGCGCGGTCCTGCCGCACCATCTGCGCCGCGCCGTCCAGCGCATAGCCGTCGCTCGCCTGGTGATCGCGATCCGAAATGCGCGCGACATAGGATCCCAGCATGTCGTCCGCATGAGCCACGCCAGCAAGCAATGACGCCAGCAAAAGCCCACCCACTGTTACGGTCTTCGATTTTTTCATGAGCAACCCCCTTGCCTTGAACGATGCAATCCCATCTGCCGAAGCCCCTTGGCGAAAGTCAGGTCGCAGGGCCGCCAGCGAGATACGTCTGGAAGAAATTCGCCTGACAATGGTGCGCAGGCGCCAGACTGCCGTCAAGCCGTTGAGCATGCTGATCGGTGAGTGGCAGGTCGCTATTTGACCTTGCCGGCTCCTGAAGCAGGCTGTTGGGCTGCCGGCGGTGGCGCGGCTGTCGCCGGTGCCGTTTTTCCGTGCGCCGGCGCGGGGGCTGCCGAGGCGGTCGCCGTGGCGGGGGCGGTTGCCGCAGCCGGCGCGGTTGCCGCGACCGGCGCCTTGGCTTGCACGGGTGTTGAGAAGGCGCCGCCGACGACGCCGCCACGAATGATCATCGGGCTCTGCGGGAAGGCATGCCTCGCCTCGGCCTTGTCCGGGATTGCCGCCACCTTCTCATAGGTGACGTCGGGCTCGCCGAGCGCAACGACGGACACCACGTCGCTCGCCTTGTCGTCGGTTGGCTTCAGCACAACGACGGAGGGCGTCGAGGCCGGCGCGCCGGGAAAGACCAGCGACGAGGCCTGAGCCTCGCCAACCATGGCAGCCAGAGTGATGACAAGCGTTCCCCAGATACGCACAGACACTGACATAGCTCCCCATTGCCCAGAAGCGGCACGATAGTGCTCGGCGATTGATGCCGGCTTTCATGGAAAGATAGCATTTTAGGAATTGATGAATTGCCTATGCCCGCTTGCCCCGGCGGCGCTGTCGTACTACGCAGCCGGCATCCGCGAGGTGACGAGAGTGGCTGAAATACTTGCCGTCGGCGAAGCGATGGAACCGGCGTTGGCGCTGCTTGAGGGCGGCGACGTCGTCGCCATTCCGACCGAGACCGTCTATGGAC
>NZ_RZSJ01000500.1:0-4618 GCF_003998025.1 Mesorhizobium sp. M8A.F.Ca.ET.021.01.1.1 | reverse complement strand
TGGCGTGGCCATGCGCTTCATCGACTGCCTGTTCAACCGCTGCCGCGCGCCGCTCGACCTGACGCTGGAGGACGATCCTCGAAATGATGCGCCCGGCGGGCGGCCTGGCCAGGAGATGCTGTGCTGCGGCATGCGCACCAGGGCGATGAAAAGCTACTGCACCTACCATCAGGCACGCTTCCAGCGTCGTGTTTGCGAGGCCGGCTGCAGGGTTGATCCCTTCTCCCCGGTCACGGGGAGAAGGTGCGAGCAGGCGGATGAGGGCAGCGGCGACATAACGCAATTTGGAGCTTCAGCGGACGCCAAACTGTGGAAGCGCTGGCTCTGCCCGTCATTGCCCTACAGGGCATGCTCCCCGTTCATGGGGAGAAGGACGCTCCGCGAAATATTGGGAGAATTGCCTTGAACAACTATCGCGCGGCACCGCTATTTCGGCACTTGGCGGCCCTGTTTGGGCTGGCGGCTCTGTACGGTGCGCGGCTCCAGCACCATCCCTGGGCCGCCTCCGGCAACCAGTATGCCGGTAACGCGGGCAAAGCCGGTGAACACTTTGATCGCGTCGGATTGCGAGATCTGCGCCGCGATGGCCGCGCTGCAGGCGTTGAGCGCGCTGCGATAGACATGGCCCCGCCGCTCAATCGGCCAGCGCTGCAGGAAATCGGCGGCGTCGCTGACGGTCTCGATCTCCTCGACATGTCCGTCCAGGGACACTTTGAGCGGCACTCCGGTTTTCATCGTACCCACGGCGTTCACCTTCGGTCCAGGCGCGGCTTTCAAGCCGACGCTCATAAACGCACAAGGCTGGCAGGCGGTTGCATCGCCGTCTCAGGGGCTCGCAGCCGCGTCGAGCCACTCATGCGCGCGGCTTCTTGGCTTGGCCACCAATATGCCCTGTTGCCTGGCCGCCTCGCGGAAGGCTTCGAAGGCGGGGCGCGGACAGCAAGTGCCCTCGACAGCGAGCCTGACAAGCCGTGCCGCCTCGAGATAGTCCGGCGCGGTCTTGTCGGGCCATTGGTGACGAAGCGCGGTCGCCGCGTCGGCCACCGAGCCGACCAGCATGGTCTTGTTGTCGCAGAAACGCAGGGTCACCGGCATGAAGGCTGTCATCGGCAGTCCTCTCCTTGGTTTGGACGCGTCATAACGTCCGGACCGGGGGCTGGTTCCATTAGCGCGACTGGAAGCACGGCACGGAGCGCGGCATGAGCGAACGGCCTTTCATGCAGCTCTACGTCTCCGATTTCGTCGGCGACACGCTGCAACTCTCGACCGAGCAGATCGGCGCCTACATGCTGCTTCTGATGGCAATGTGGAATGCCGGCGGGAGCTTGCCCGACGACGACGGCAGGCTGGCGCGCGTGGCGCGCCTGCCTTTGAAACGATGGCGGGCGATCAGCGCCGAGCTGCTGGCCTTCTTCGAGCGCGAGGGTGGCGAGATCGGCCACGGGAGGCTGACGAAGGAGCTGCGCAAGGCGCGGCTGAAGAGCGAGGCGAGGGCGGCCGCCGGCGCGCGCGGCGGAGCCGCCACCGCCTTGAAAACAAAGGCGCATGCCAGGGCAAATGCCGATGTTTTGGCGCGGCATTCTCCAGAGTCCAGAAACCAGATGGAAAAAGCTTCCGCTTTTTCAGCGCGCGGGGCGCGCGAAGGACCGGGGATTTCGATTGGGGGCCGTGAGGCGGCTTCGGGATCGCGCGGCCCGGGCCAGCGCAAAAAACCGCGGGGCTGGATCAGGCCGAAAACCCACAGCGACGCCGCCAATGCCATCATCGAGGAGATCCGCGGATATGACCACGGCCGAACTGCAGCAGGCGACGAAGGCGCTGGCGGCACTGTTCTCCTGCTTCCCGCAATCCGCCCTGACTGATGTCGAGATGCAGCTGCGCGGCTATCTCGGCGCCGTCAGGGATGCCGAGCTGGCCGATCTGCAGGCCGCCATCCAGCGCTTCGTGCGCGGCGAGGTGAGGAGCGGAAACGCGCAGTTCTGTCCTTCGAGCGCGCAGCTCTGCATCGAAGTGCGCGAGCGCAAGGTGATGCGGGAACTGCTGGCGCGTCGGGGTGGGCAAGCGCCGGCAAAACAGTTGACGGGATGATCATATCCGACAGGTCCGAGGGACAGCGCCCCCCTCTGGCCTGCCGGCCATCTCCCCCTCTTGGGGGGAGATCGGATGTCGCTACTGCTTTCGCCGATCTCCGGCGTAGCAGGAAAAGCGGTACCGACGACGCAGCCAATCTCCCCCCAAGAGGGGGAGATGCCCGGCAGGGCAGAGGGGGACGCGAAGGATCGCGACCTCTCTTGGAAAACACACCCCGACCCCCAAAAAGGAGCCACCGCATGCCGAAGAAAACCAAAGCCGCCAAGCCGCAGGCGCCGAAGCTGCCGAAGGGCGAGGCCGAGCAGGTGCGCATCCGCCGCGAGGTCGGTCATGATTTCGCGCTAAGGGACGATGCCTTCGGTCGCAAGCGGCTGACATCCGGCACGGCGGAGGCGCGTCGCGTCTACGAGGTGTCGAATAACGGCCACACGTCCACCGGCGGCATCGTGCGGGTGCGCAATGTCGATCCGCTTCTCGGCATCACCTCGCTGTCGCGCCAGCAGCGCGAGGCCGGCCTGCGCTACCGCGAGCATTTCCGGTGCAGCCAGCAGGCCGATATCAAGCCGATGCGCTGGACGGAGCGCGTTGACGGCGGCCGCGCCGGCGGCGGCATCGCCGACAGCGTGCTCAACGCCGGCCGTGCGCACGCCGCCGCGACACGGGCGCTCGGGCATTGGGACGTCGCGGCAACCGTGCAAAAGGTCGTGTGCCTGGAGCAGCCAGTGAAGACCGTGGCCGAGCAGGATGGCGACGGACGCGATGTGGTGACGAAGCTCTTGAAGGTGGGGCTGGATCTGCTGGCGGTGCATTATGGGATGATGATGGGGCGTTAGCACCGCCCGGCCAGCGATGCGTACCGGCAAATTCGCAATGTTTATCCGGCCGGTCAGATGCCGGCCGGATCAGTTTGAACGGTCAATAGCGGCAGACGCGCACTCGCTCGATCACGCGGTGGTGATGCCGCCAATGCTTCACCAACTCGGTTTGGCAACGATGATGGTACATGCCGTAGTAGCGCGGCCGATAGCCGTCGTTATACATGCTGTAACGGTAGTGGTTGCGGCCGTAATACGGGCCATAGTCGGAGTAGTCGCGATAGTAGCGATGTCTGGGAACGTAGTAATCGTCATCATAGCCGTTCCCGATGCCGAGCGTGATGCTGGAGGCATTGGCGGGAGCGATTACCGCCACCGCCGAAGCGACTGCTATCACCGATGCAAGCAAGAGTTTTTTCATGACAACCTCCTCTGTAAGGTGTGTCTAATAAACGCCGGGGACGCGACCCTGTTCCCATAAATCGGTGGATCGATGGGTTCGCACCCTATGTCGTGGCGGCGGAAGCACCTCTCGCGGAGCTTGGCCGCACCTGTCAGCATGGTGAGGCACATTTTGAACCTCGGCCGCCACTATCCATTTCCCCTATATGCAACCAGGAAGGGAGATTGGACCATGAATATCATTCTTGGCGGTACCGGGCGTGTCGGCTCGGCGACGGCAGCGACGCTCCTGCGGCTGGGCGAACCGGTCACGGTGGTGACGCGCGACGAGGCCAAGGCGGCGGCTTTGACCGCGCACGGCGCCGAGGTGGCAGTGGCCGACGTGCTTGATGTCGAGGCGCTGCGTGGCGTGTTCAGGCGCGGCACAAGGGCATTCCTGCTCAATCCGCCTGCCGATCCTTCGACCGACACGGATGCCCAGGAGCGCAGGACGGTGGCTGCGATCGCCGCGGCGCTGGACGGTTCGGGGCTGGAGAAGGTCGTGGCGGAATCGACCTATGGCGCACGGGCCGGCGAACGCACCGGCGACCTGACCATCCTGCATGGGCTGGAAGAAAAGCTGCATCGTCAGCCCATCGCGGCCAGCATTATCCGCGCCGCCTATTACATGAGCAACTGGGATGCCTCGCTGGAGACCGCCAGGCGTGACGGCGTGGTCAACACGCTTCTCCCGGCGGATTTCGAACTGCCGATGGTGGCGCCACGCGACCTCGGCGAAGCGGCGGCGCGCTTGTTGATGGAGCCGCCGGATAAGAACGGCCTGCATCATGTCGAAGGACCGTCGCGTTACACGGCCAGGGATGTCGCCGCGGCCTTTGGCGAGGCGCTCGGCAGGCAGGTCAGCGTGGTCTCGGCGCCACGCGAGCGTTGGGTGGACGCGTTCGAGGACATGGGGTTTTCGCCTGAAGCCGCGCAATCCTATGCGCGCATGACGGAGGTAACGGTCGACGACACCTATGATCCGCCGACCAGGCCGGAGCGCGGGAAGGTGACGCTGGAGCGATATGTGGCTGATTTGGTGGGGGCTGGCTGATTTGGCACGGGCCGGTTGAATGAGCAAAGGACAAACGCCGCGCCTGCCGGCACCTCCTCCCCGTGAACGGGGAGAAAGGAGCCAAGTCCATCAAAACAGGGCCTTTTCCAGCGGTCCTTCCAGCGTCTCGGCAAACGCCGTCGCCAGATGATGGCGGTCGCGGAAGGCGAGCTTGCCGCCGATGAACACGTGGCATTCGGTCGGGCCGCAGAAGCGG